>JAHDHB010000415.1:4502-6448 GCA_020631545.1 Saprospiraceae bacterium
CCTCAAACCGTTGACCTCCAGATTGATCCTATCGATGCACAATTACAAGGACAAATCATGTCTCAACCTAGCACAGGAATAGATCAATGTGAAGTGTATTCTTATGAGCTATTACTCACTTCCTCTGGCGCTGCTAATGTAGTTAATCCACAAATTAGCTTCTTTTTACCTAACGGAATCTCCTTGCAATCTGCCTCTGCTGCCTATCCTTATGACACTGGAGCAGGAAATCCCTACACAGGAACCTTTGAAGCTATAAGCTTTAATGCAGGAACTTTTGTTACCGTTAACCTTAGCGACCATAGCATGATTGCCGATTCTTTACCCGGTGGTAATAATGAAATGCTTGGTGAAGCACCTTTTGAAGATCGACAAGCGCTAGTCAAATTAGATTTCATATCTGATTGTGATTTCCCCAGTGGTTTACAACTTGTTTTCTATGTTTCTGGTGAAGCCCCTTGTGGAACAGTTACAAGTACCTATTTATTCTCTGCCTTCCTGAATATAAACGGCGCTACGCCATTAATTCAAGCTGATATTGACTTAAATATAACCGACACCGTTTTCACTTGTGAACCAAGAACGATTTCTCCAACTTTAACCTATTTAGATACCACTGCTGACGGGATGGCCTATTCCACTGGAAGCTCTGATACCGTTAGAGTTACCTTACCTTCTGGCTTTTCTTATCTTACTGGAACTTATGCCCCCAACGATGCCAATTCGCCCGTTTTTGTAGGTACAGAAACCAATGGAACTAGCGAAGTACTTGTTCTAGCAGTACCCGTAGGTGTCAATATCCCAGATTTAGGCGCTGTCGTCACAGGCTTCCAATTTGATGTAGCTTATGATTTCAGTGCTAGCTGTGAAACGACAGGAACTTTCGAAATTGAATACGAAGAAAACTTCCCACCTTTAGCTTGTGCTACAGCTCCTGGGGGAATATGCCCCAATAATGCCATAGCCATCTTAGGAACAGATACAACAGATATTTCTGTAGATGAAACCATTATCCAAAATCTTAGTATTGATGATAACAGCGTCGTTTACACCTTTGATGGAACCTTCGATCTAACGAATACTAATTTACCGGCAGGAGATTCCATTGTCTTAGAGGTTTTTTGCGCAGAAGATCCAACCATGACAACGCCTATTGGCTCAACCACTATTTTTGGGCCTATTGCTGCTGGTACTCTAGGCATTCCTTATTCGGTCAACTACTCTTTAAGTTGTACTAGTAATGAAGCTTTTGTCAGCATCAACTCCATAACTAACTTAGGAATAGATCAATGTGTTTGCACCGATATTCGCTCCTTGAATGCTGTGATGCCTCCAGATTGTGCCCTAGAAAGCGTTTCGGCTATGGCTGGAAGTTCCGTAAGTTGTAATGGAGATAGTGATGGTACAGCTACCGTTATCACTGGAGGAAACACAACTAGTTATACCTTCATTTGGGATAATGGTGAAACAACCGCTACCGCCACTGGTTTAACCCAAGGCATACACGTAGTCACCGTTACCAATATCAATACCTGTGTAAGCATCACGAGCGCAACTATCATTACACCCAATATATTAATGGCTAATGCTGTAGAAACTACTCCCATAAGTTGTAATGGAGATAGCAATGGTTCAGCCACAGTTACAGCAACTGGAGGGACAACCAACTACTCTTTTATGTGGAATAATGGCCAGAATACAGCGACCTCTACAGGCTTAGCACCAGGAACTTACCAAGTAACCGTAACCGATGCTAATGGTTGCACAACCTCAACTAGTATCACCCTTACTGAACCTAATCCATTACTAGCAGCAGCTACACAAACAGCAGGCGTACAATGTAATGGCGAATCTAACGGCATCGCATCCGTTTCCGTTTCTGGTGGCACCCCTACCTACACTTTCGCGTGGGACAATTCAGAGACAACAGCCACAGCGACAGGCTT
>JAHDHB010000416.1 GCA_020631545.1 Saprospiraceae bacterium
GCCAAAAAAGTAGTCAAACAATATGGGAACTTGATGGTCTTAAATCAAGTAGATTTTCAACTACTCCGCAAGGAAAAAGTGGCTTTTGTTGGGAAAAATGGAGAGGGAAAAACAACTTTATCTAAAATATTGATTGATAAGGAGATTTCTAGTAGCGGACAAATAAAACTAGGTCATCAAGTCAAAGTAGGGTACTATGCCCAACAACAAGCAGAATCGCTTGATCCTAAACTGACTGTACTGCAAAGTATGGAACGAAATACTCCTGATGAAATGCGCACGAAATTGCGCGGTATTTTGGGAGCTTTTATGTTTAGTGGTGAAGATGTAGAGAAGAAAGTCAGTGTCTTATCGGGTGGTGAGCGTGCGCGTTTAGCTTTGGCTAAGATGCTGTTACGCCCCTTTAACCTGCTTGTATTGGATGAGCCGACCAATCACTTGGATATTCTTTCTAAGGAGGTTTTGAAAAATGCCTTGATGAATTATGACGGTGCTATGATTGTGGTTTCGCATGATCGTGATTTCTTGCAAGGACTGACTCAGCGTACCATTGAATTTCGCGATCAGAAATTATACGAATACTTGGGCGATGTGAACTACTTCTTGAACAAACGCAATGTTGATAATTTCCGTGAAGTAAGTTTAGGCGAAAAAACGGGAGAGCCTGTGGTCAAAAAAGCTGCACCCGTCACTAAAAAACACTTATCCAAGCAAGAGCGCAAGGAACTCGACAAGGAGAAAAAGCGCCTATTACGCGCCGCTCAAAACCATGAAAAGAAAATCAACCAGCTAGAAAAGAAGGTCAAGGAATACGAGCAAAAAATGTCCACACCAGATTTTTACAACGGCGCAGAAGCTAGCGACATTCTAGCCAAATACAACCAAGCCAAAGCGGATATTGACAATCTAATGGAGGTTTGGGAAGAAGCGCAGATGGAATATGAGTTGTTCTTGGAGGAACATGGGCTTTCTTAATATCTAACGAGTGAAATTCTGCTCAAAAATGGCCGAATATTAAAAACGTTTTTTGATTTTACTCAATTTTGTGCTTCCTGTTGTAGTCCGCGATAGTTATAGGGAGAGAATTAATGTCATTTTGAGGTGTATTTTTAGCTCTTTTTACTTAATTTTAGATCTGATTTTTAGCTAAGTATAAATATTATGAGAATAGAAGGTCTAAGTTTAAAAGGAATTGGTGTTTTTGATGAAGTCAACATTTCTTTTCCCGAAGTCAAGAAGAAAAATATTGCAGAGGTGCATATTTTTACAGGGCCAAACGGAAGTGGAAAAACGACTTTGCTACATGCTTTAGCTAGTGTTTTTGGCCCCCCTGATGTTTGGAACAAACTTTCTCTTAACAAATTACACAAACGATTTAGAGTTTTAAACCCTTCTACTCCACTAGAAACCAGTCAATTTTCTGTTCATTTTGAAGATACCATCCAAGCAATAGCCTTAGGGAAAGATGGCAAAATTCAGTACAATAAAAATTCAAAGAAATTAGAAGACTATTGCTTTTTAGCAAACATGGCCGACACACCGAGTTCGAGTTTTGATTTTGCAGCGTTTTCTTACTCAGGCTATCGTTTTATTGAAGGTCAAAAAGTTAATCTAATAAGTGCCTTTAATGAAAACCCTTTAAATCAAGCTTTAGAATTCATAAAAACATCTAGCAATAAATCAGGCACTTACAACCTTAATCAATGGATAGCGAATAGTATTTCTAAACGCTCTATTTCAAAGGAAAAAGGGAATACACAGCATGCAGATAGATATGCCAAAACGTTAAAAATCCTTGAGGAAATCATAGGAGAAATTACTGGTAATTCAATACAATTTGAGTTATCGTTGGATCCAATAAATCTTTATGTAAATACGAATGATACCTTACTTGACTTCGATATGCTCCCTGATGGTATACGATCATTAATTGGTTGGATTGGAGATTTGTTAATGCGCTTAGATGGATTAATTTGGGAAAATGAAACGCCTATTTTCGAACGAAGATTGCTTATCTTCTTAGATGAGATAGAAGTACATCTTCATCCTGCTTGGCAGCGAAAAGTATTACCCGTCATTCAAAAGCTATTTGTTAATTCTCAAATTTTCTTATCCACACATTCTCCTTTTGTTGTGAATTCTGTTGATAATGCGTGGGTACATTCTCTTGAATTACAAGAGAATAAAAAAGCATTAGTAAAATCACCTCTTCCATCTAAGGCTGGGAATAGTTATGCGAATGTGTTAAGTGAAATCTTATTGCGTTAGGTTTCAAAATTCTCAACGCCCCTCTCCATTTCTTATTCTTCCCAAATCGACTTCCTTGTCCAAGTCTACTTCTCCGCAGAGGAACTCCGCAAAATGCTTTGCCCAATAGGGTGCTAGAGAAGCTCCTTTTGTTCCTAATCCATTAAAAATTCCTAGGGTTGGGAATTTTGGATGTAGACCAATCATGGGTCTACGATCTCGAAAAACGGGACGGATGGCGGCTTTATGTTCTAGAATTTCATAGGGGATATCCAAGGCTTTTTGTAATCGTTTTTCTAGGTCTTCCCTACCCTTTTCTGTTGGTTTTTCATCCTTAAAATCCCAGCTATAAGTTGATCCCACCCAGTAGACTTCGCGCTCTAATTGCACTAAAAATACACCATGCTTTAGCAATTTTGTGGATTGGAAATTGGGAATGCACACGATGAGGACTTCACCTTTGGCAGCTTGGTGAGGCAGATAATTGAAGTATGGATTCTTAATGCTTTGATAACCTTCGCAGAATAAAACTTTTTTTGCTTTAATACCTTTATAATGAACGCTTTTTTCTTGAATTCCTAATTGTGTGTACTCCAATTTTTCCTTGACAAAACGATTGTTTTCAAGTAATCGCTCACGAAAAGCTTCTATGAGTTTTGGAATATCCACTTGAGCGGAATGCTGCATTTCTCCCCAAGAAAAAACAGGCTTCATGGCTTTTATCTCACTGGAAAGCTCAGCATTTCCAAGCATATATTTGGAAGTACTGCTATCTGCACTTTTTAGCAACCAATCATTTTCTTGTTTTAAATTGTATAAGGCGCGAAGGATGTTTTTTTTGTGGTAAAATTGAAGACCTAATTGCTTTTCCAGAGTTGGATAGGTTTCATTTGCACAAGCTAGAAATTCATCAAACCGCCAGCTTTTTACTAGGCGGCGTCCTGTAACTGGGTTGATGATTCCTGCTGCTACTTTTGAAGCCGCAGCGTGATGAGTATTATCTATTACTAGAATTTTTTTTCCTTTTTCAAGGAGAAAATGGGCAAGAAGTGTCCCTGCAAGTCCTTGTCCAACTATTAGATAATCAAGCATTTTTAGAATTACGAGTGAGGAATTACGAATTATCCGCGATAGGAATCGGGAATAGACCGTTTGGACGTCTTTTACTGCATAAAATTTTATACCTTTCCTTACTATGGGCAACCATAAAGGATTGCCCCTACTTAGGTTTTAGATCGGTGCTAGTTGGTTGATTTTTCAGGAATTCTCTATCCGCTTTTTTTAAACCTTTGACGACTAGGTTATAAGAATGATCGATCAGTTCCATTAAGAAATCATCTCGTAGAGTTCCTTCAAAACTAACTGTATTCCAGTGCTTTTTGCTCATGTGGTAGCCTGCGATGATTTCGGGATATTCTTCGCGAAGATCTAGGGCACGCTCAGGATCACATTTTAAATTTACCGTGAATTCTTCTTTCCCTAGTCCTGTTAGCGCAAACATTTTGCCCATGACTTTGAAAACTAAAGTAACATCATCGAACGGGAATCCTTCGGTTACGCCTGGTTTAGCAAGGCAGTAAGTTTGAAATTCTTCTATATTCATATATTGAGAGTGAGTGTGGGTTTGAGAGAGTGTGTGAGGGTGAGTGCTTATTTATTCATCAAAAAATGGCTTCTACATCTTTGTATTTGTTCCAAATTTGATCTTTTGGAGGATTGGCAAAAATTTGGAGCGGCTCTTTTTTCACTGGGTGAATGAAAGATATTCCCTTGGCATGCAAATGTATAGAAGCATCTTTATTGGGTTTTCCTTGATGCCCATATTTTAGATCGCCTCTGATTGGAGAACCGATTTTGGCCAATTGTACCCTGATTTGGTGTGGCCGCCCTGTTTTAGGTCTCACTTCAAGAAGATGAGTAGCGGCAATAGAGGCTTTCAATTCAAAGCTTAGTTCCGAACGTTTAGCACTTCTAGCTTGCCGAGTTAGGTTATCGTAGGCTTTTGTGATGTTTTTTTCCTTGTTTTTCATGAGGTAATGGACTAGAGTGTCCTTGATTTCGAAGGGTCTTTCATGAACAACAGCCCAATATAGTTTTTGCACCTCTCCATCCTGAAAAAGCTTATTCATTCTGGACAAGGCCTTACTTGTCCTTGCAAAAACGACAACACCACTAACAGGACGATCTAGGCGATGAACAACCCCTAGAAAGACTTTGCCTTCTTTTTTATAACGCACTTTTATATAGTGCTTTACGTACTCCAATAAGGGCGTATCTCCTGTTTTATCTCCTTGTACCAACCAACCTGCGGGTTTATTAACTGCAATGAGGTGATTATCCTCATACAATACTTTTATGTGTCTCAAATCCATTTTTCTTGCTATTTGTAAGGAAAAAAATTTTAAACTTAGCTTCCTATTTTTCACCTTATTAAGCTGCAAATGTACGAGTTTTATATGGAGATTAGAGGATGGCGGATGGAGAATTTTTTAGAATGCTAATAATTCATGATATTTGCAAGATGAAATTAACACTTGGTTTTTCGCCTTGCCCTAATGATACGTTTATCTTTGACGCTATGGTACATGGCAAAATTGACACGGAAGGACTTGAATTTGAAGTCATTATGGAAGATGTCGAAGCTCTTAATCAAATGGCTTTTGATGGAGAAACGGCAATTACGAAGTTGAGCTATCATGCTTATGCCTACTTGACTGATAGGTATGTGCTGCTAGATTCAGGGAGTGCCTTGGGAAACAATTGTGGGCCATTATTAATTAGTAAGAAGGATTTTACTTTGGAGGAAGTCGATGATTTATCGATTGCTATTCCAGGAAAATATACGACGGCTAATTTTCTGCTAAGCCTTGCTTTTCCTAATGCGAGGAAGAAGGAAGAATTGTTATTCTCTGATATTGAAGCTAGTGTGTTAGATGGTCGAAAAGATGCAGGACTGATTATTCATGAGAATCGGTTTACGTATGAAGAGAAAGGTTTGAAAAAGATTCGAGACTTGGGAGAATTTTGGGAAACGGCAACTCAATTACCTATTCCGCTTGGTGGAATTGTGGTTAGACGAGATATTGCACTAGATGTGCAGCAAAAAGTAAATCGTGTTTTGCGTCGTAGCGTAGAATTTGCGCTAGCTAATCCTTTAGCAACAAGATATTTTGTCCGTCAATATGCACAGGAAATGGATGAAGAGGTTATGTATCAACACATTGGCTTGTATGTCAATGATTATACTGTTTCCTTAGGAAGTACAGGAAGGAAGGCAGTCCAAAAGTTATTTGATACTGCGGTGGAGAAGGGAATTATACCAGCAGTGGAGGTCAATTTGTTTTTGGGGTGATTTTGTGTTGAATTAGTAACTAAGCAGTGAACTCTTGCCAAAAACTGGCAAAACTTTGTAACGGGTAGAAAGTATTCCTCGTTAGTAATCGCTAAAGATGTTCTGACGGTCAATTCCCGATTCCTATCGCGGATAATTCGTAATTCCTCACTCGTAATTTAGCAGCTTTGCTGCGTTAGGATGATGGGGAAAATGAAAATCATTTCCCCCATCAATTATCCTATTTTTTTAAAATCTTGTGTGCATAGCGATTAGCACCTGTTCGTCCATCAACTTCCAAGACGTAAAGGCCAGAAGACCAAAGACTAGAATCAAACTCTACGATTCTAGGCTTTCCTTCCAATACGATGATTTCTGTATGGATTAACTTTCCTAGTGCATCATAAACATTTAGGTTGAAAGTACCCATTTCCTCTAGTTCTATTAAAGCTGAAAAACTATTTTGAACAGGTTGAGGAAAAATAGAAATATCTTTAGTATCTCTTCCATTATCAATATTTACCGATATAATTTTGGAGAAAGAATATCCTCCATCTACATCAATGATTTTTAATCGATAATAGTGAATTAACGAAGAAGAAGGCGGTCTATCAAACCACTCGTAATCCATCTCCGTACTTGAAGCGCCTGCTGCATCTATACTTCCAATGGAAAGAAAATCTTCTCCATTAGCAGAACGTTCTACTTGAAATTCAAGAGAGTTTTCCTCTGACGCTGTCGTCCAATTTAAAGCTACTACGCCATTATCATATACCCCTGAAAATTCAAGCAATTCTATAGGTAAGGCTGCTTCTGATAAAGAGACGGTCGAAGGTCCAGAGGATGCGCTATCGCCAT
>JAHDHB010000417.1 GCA_020631545.1 Saprospiraceae bacterium
GACCATAATGCACCAACTAGCACAGCGTCAGGGATGAATATTGTTGTTGATATGTGGTTACCTCCACTATTTGGGTATACACCTTACATTCAACCCAAAAACGAAAAAACTTCTCTAAATGAACGAGGTTATCACAAATATAAAGACCTCAATGACAAACAATTAAAAGATTTAGGACCTAGACGTTACTTCCAGAAAAATCAGATTTTCCCTTCTGATAGGTTTCCTGATTTTCTACAACGGATTTATGAAAACATGGACAATTACAACAAGCCTGCTGCTTTTCTAGAGCAAGAGATGCCCGTATTGGACAATTCTTGGTTTGATATCAGTAGTCATGAAGGAACAAGAAAGATAAAACTAATGATTGTTCATTATAACCCCTTGGATTCTTGGTATGATAGATTGGATGCTAACATACGAGATAAAATGAAATCCTACCTTAAAAAAAACAGTAAAAAAGGTAAAACGCCCGTAAGTGATCGTTTCCCCAATTTCAATTTACTAGAAACTCATATGCCTCCAATGGCCATGAATTTACTTGCTCATCTTACCGCTAATGTGGTTGCTGAACTTAGACCTGAACTGGATAACCTTTTTGAAAATTAGGTGATATTTGTTATATTTTGTTTGTTAGGCTCGGGCATTCATAACATGCCTGAGCTTTTTTATTTTCTACACTTCACTGAAAATCAGGAGCTAGGAATTACAAATTAAGCGTTTGTCTCACAATGTGAGAAGGTCAAGGAACTAATTGTTTTCGACACTTCGCTTGAAAAGACACTTTGACAAAGGACAATCCGCGATCCTCTCAAACTAATAAACAACACTTTTCACTTCTATTATAGTTTAAAACTTTAACTATCTTTGTGTATGAAAACTACTGTGATTATAACTACCATTTACGGACTATTCTTACTGTTGTTTCTGCCTAATGCTTTAGGACAAGGAATAATAAGTCTAGAGCAATTTAAGACTAAAATAAATAGCTATACTTCTGATGAAGAAGCAGAAACTTTCCTTGATAGTCTTTACAAATCCTATTTAGAACAACCTCAGAATGAAGAACTAAGTGCTATTTTATATGAGGTCAGTTGGCATTATGGAAGTAACCACCTCAAGAACTACGAAAAAGCTAAAAACGCTTCGGAGCAAGCTATTTTTCATGCTGGAGAAATGCCATTGCTAGCAGGAAAAGCGAATTATAGAAATGGCACAAATTGGGGTCGCCTTAACCAATGGGACACCGCATTTATATATTTTAAAATCGCCAAGGATTTTCTAGAAAAAGAAGATTCAAAAGAAGCTAGAAACTTCCTAGCATTCACTAATGTAAATTTATCACACATATACCATTCAAAGGGGGACTACGCTCAGGTTGAACTGCTCAATCATGCTGCGCTTGAACAATTTACAAAGACTGGCGATACCTTAAGGATGGCTAAGGCTATCAACAACTTAGGCCTAGTAGAAATACATTTTGACCGCTATGAAAAAGCGTTAACCTATTTAAAACAAGCAGAAGCTTTATGTAATTCTCTAACTGGAAAAGCTTTCGAAAAAACGAAGAATTTTAGAATTGATATTCTGCTAAAAAAGGGCATTGCTTATGAATATATGGACGACTTCAATAATGCTTTAAGCTGCTATGAAAACATTGTTAAACAACTTCCTCCAACTTCATCATTTGCCCTCTTGGCACAAATAAATCAGTGTTCGCTTTATGGCAAACATAAAAAGTATGACAAGGCTATACAGATAGGCCAAACCGCCTTAAAAACACTAAAAACCTTGCCCCCAACTCGATATAATTCGACAGTCCTCATGAGCAATACCTATTCAAAACTGGCAGAGGCGTGGCAAAAAAGAATATGCTAAGGCTTTGGAATTATATCAAAACGCCATCAAACAACATGTGCCTGAATTTCAAGCAGAAACAGACATCTACAAGAATCCAGTTATCCAAACGATGCAACTCCTCCCTCGGATTAGCATCATATACACCTCGCTGATTCGTAAGGCCAATCTTTTTAGATTAATATACCAAGAAACTAAAGATGAAAAAGAGCTCATAGCCGCTCTAAACACCCACAAAACAGCGGATTTATTGATCGATATGATGCGCTATGAATTTCAAGAAGATGACTCGAAAATCATTTGGAGGAAGTATGCGCGAGAGTCTTATGATGACGCAATTACAGCAGCTTTTTTGCTTAAGGATGCTGAAGCCGCCTTGTATTATATGGAGAAAAGCAAAGCCGTTCTCCTCGCTGATGCCTTATCTGAACGCAATGCACAAGAACAAATAAACTTGCCCCAAGAAAAACTAGACCGAATAAATACTTTGCAAGCAGCTATTTATGAGGCCGCTCAAAAGGAAAATGACCAAACAGAACAGCTAAAAATCAAGGGAGAATTGAACAAGTTACTTGATTCCCTAAAACAAAAATATCCTTCTTATTTTCATTTTAAATTCAACCGACAGGTGCTTGATGTAGCTATGGTACAAAAGGATTTACTCAACGACAGCACCGCTTTTGTTAGTTATTATGTAAATGATTCCATCATTTATGCGCTTCAAATTAGTCAGGAAACAGTCCAATTCGAAAAGATTCCTTTCACCGAAAATGAACTGGAAGAATGGCAGGAAATGCTGCAATGGGCAACTAAGGAAAATTTGTATAACACCAAGTTAAAAGAAGAGTTCCTTTCAAGAAGTAAAAACCTGACGACCAGGCTCTGGAAACCTATTTCCCCAAAAATCAACCGCTACCTTATAGCGCCTGACGGATGGCTCAATTACTTGAATTTTGAAATGCTGGCAAAGGAGAATGATAATGATGGCGTAGAATTTTTGATTGACAATAACACTTTCAATTATACTTGGTCTGCTACCGTCTTACAGTATGTAAATCAAGCGCCCCCAATGGCTAGTAAACAGTTTTTAGGTATTGCCCCTATCGTCTTCACTGATTCTCTAAATCTCAATACACTTGAAAATAGTTTGACAGAATTAACGACTATCCAGAACATTATCAAGGGAGAGGGCTTAACAAAAGAAGAAGCAAATTTTAAGGCTCTTACTAAAAAATTAGCTCAAGATTATCGAATCATTCATTGGGCTACGCATGCTCAAGTAGATGGTGATGAGCCTTTTATTGCCGTTTATGATCAAAAAATTCCGCTATCTCAAATCTATCTCTTCGATTTTTCCAATACTGAACTCGTTACGCTTTCTGCCTGCGAATCTTCCCTAGGGGAATGGCAAGAGGGGGAAGGGGTCGCGAGTATCGCCCGTGCTTGTATATATGCTGGCGCTCAAAGCGTTGTCGCTAGTAACTGGGTAGTAAACGATGCTTCTACCGCTTCACTCATGGAAGCTTTTTACCAAAACATTGCAAAACAACTGCCTAAAGATGAAGCACTTCGTCAAGCAAAATTAGAACTCCTAAAAAAGGGAATGCCTCCAGCGCATTGGGCTTCTTTTGTTTTTGTTGGCAATTCTAGTGTACTAAAAGGCTTAGAAGCTAAGGGTTGGTTCTCTTATTGGTTCGTGGGCTTGATTTTCGTCTTGGGTATTTTTGTAGGCTATCGTTGGAAAGTCGCATAACTTCATGAAACATAAAGGCAAGGAGAAAACCTTAAGAACAAGGGGAATATTCCCTAGGAAATGTAAGATGCAGGATGCACGAAATTTCATACATCATACATCTTATTTCGTTTTTAGTCCTTAAGTACATGCGCAACAAACTTCGCATCCTCGTCCATAATCAACGCATTTCTTCTACGAAAAGAAAGTGCGCAAGGCTGTGAAACATGGAAAATGGCAGGCTGGTAATAATTGCCGCTATTGTCCCTAGGTAGTTTTGCAAAATCCTGATAGATGTTGGGGAATTCGAAAAAATCGCCCTCTGTTTCTTCAATCACTTCGCCATGCTTGTCGTAGATGCAGATATTCTCGCCTTCGCGGCCATAAACGACCTTCTCAACGTAAGAATTCTTAGGATTTACAGGCTTTTTGAAGCTAGTTTCTAGAAGGAAATCGTGGTTGCGATTCAGGTCCCACAAGTACTTCATTAAGCCTTTAGACTGTAATAAAACGGAATAGGCAGGGTTGACAATCACGGCCTTGCGATCACGGACGATCTCGTTGAGAATGTCCATCAACTCTGGTTCTTCCAAGGAAATAAATTCCCAAGGTACAATCTTGTAAAGGAAGTCGAATTTGACAAATTTATCTTCGCTCACTTCGACAAAAATCCCTTCGTCAGGAGAAAAGGAAATTTCTTCTAGATCGCGATATTCAACGTCAAAACCAGCTTCTTCCGCTGCATCGAAAATCACATCTGCATTGATGGTATCTTCCTCATGTCCTAGAGTCGTGACGAGTAGAGTCGGCTCCAAGTCCGAATTTAGCACTTTGAGCTTTCGGAATTGATCCACCAATTCTTCGTACACCATGTTAAATTGCTGATTGGGCTTGATGCCGTTTACTTCTAGCAATTCTTTTTGTAAGAAAGCCGTTTCTGCTAAGATGGTAGGCGTATCGGCATTAAACTCAATGAGCTTGATCGGGATTCCATCCATCCCACCAGCCACGTCAAAGCGGCCGATGAGGTAAAGATGGCGGTTATCGTTCCACGTCATTTTAATCATTTCGACCAAATTGGGGGGAATACATAACTCATTCCATAAATTATTGTCGATAACGTACTGTGCAGCGTCCATGATCATTTCATACAATTCATGACAGGCACGACGATATTGCAGTATTTCGCGTCGAGAGACTTCCACGATTTCAGGAGCGAGGTAGACCCAATCTCCATCACCGGCAAACCACTCCCATCCATACTCCTTCAAAACACTGAGGGGTAAGGGATTAATAGCTTGAACTTTTTTATCCACCGTAAGAACGAGTTGAACGGCCAGAACCATATCCTTTAGTCGAATTGACAGGTTTTCTTACCGTCGTACGACTAGCCGTGGATTTTAGAGAACTGGCTGTTTTGGTTTGTGATTTTTGATAAGCAGCGTTATTCTTGTAAGAGCTGGAATTGATAGGAGAAGAAAGGCTTCTTCCGAAATAATATCCCATTACACCACCAAGGAAAGCACCTCTCATAGAGCTACCACGAGGAGAATCAGCTTCAATCAATCGAGCTTCATCAAGCGTAAAGGTATCACGCTGACCATCAAGGTACTGAGCAATGATTCTAGCATCTTCTTTTTTCTCAACGACCGTCTCATCGGCTATCTTGAATTTATCTTTTTCGACTTCTTCGATAGTTGTCACCAATCCTTGCGTCAATTCAACTTTAGTCTCAGAAACATACTCTTGTTCGCCACCACCGCAGCTATATAGAGACATCGTTCCTGCTACAACAACAGCAAGCGCTGTATTCTTTATTGTTTTTTTGATGCTAGGAATGCTACAAAAGTTTTTTATTGGAGTCATAATTGTTGTTTTAAGAAGGTTTTCCTTCGTGGTTTTATTGAAATGTAGCAAACATACGCTTTTTTTTGTGATTCTGCAAATTGGAAAGGCTAGCCTCTAGCAACACTCCTAATGGAAATGATTTTGTACACTATTTCTGAGCAGAACCACTAGCCTACGGGCTGCTTGACCTTTCCTCATCATAATAAATCTCAATAAAATATCTCCTTTAGGGTATCTGTCTTCCAAAAATGGGGCGAAAAATGAATTTCTTTTTCCATCGGGGAATCCACTCTAAACTCCCTCTTAAAAAAAACAATGTTTATCCGCTCCTAAACACCTTTATACTTAACAAAAAACTATCATTTTAAATAAAAATGCTGCTATTTTCTACCTAAAAACACACTCTTTTTTAAAAAACTGAATTACTACAAAACAAACATAATCAAACACTTGCTATACCAAACTATACTTCTACCTTCTTTTTCTCTACCTGACATTGAACCGTTTTTGACCCTTTCACCAACAGGGTAAAGCCTGTACTTTTGTATTGTAAGTTATTTGAAGCGGTACAAACAGCAGGACTAACGAGCATCTGACAACGCTTCTAAAAACGACCAACAAATTATCAAATTTAAAATCACCTATCATGACTACTTTCAATAACATTTTCGCACTTATCATTACGCTTATTACTTTGTCTACTTCTTTTGCGCAAACTTGCAGCTATACCTTAGATTTAAAAGACGAAACGACCTATACACAAGCAGATTTAAACAACACAACGAACTCTCAAGTTACTCCGAATCATTGGGAGATAAAGGGTACTATTTCGGGGCCTGGATTGGGTTACCTAGAAGCTGAATTTGATTTTTCTGCTTGTACTATTGATGAAATCTTCATTGGTTTTTATGTAAATCGTACGGGAACAATGTTGCCAAGTGATTTTGTAAGTTTACAGGTCAAAAC
>JAHDHB010000418.1 GCA_020631545.1 Saprospiraceae bacterium
AGGAAGTAATACCCAGCAGATTTTACCAAGCTATTAATTTCTTTCGTTTTGTCTATATAAAGGAAATTGCCTTCTCGTAATTTTTGAAAATCTTGTATGCCTATAGGAAGCTGCTTCATTTGGTAAAGATACAATTTTTCTAGATAATAAGCTGATTTTTAGCTCTACCTGTCTGCTCCATTTTTTTGGTAAACCTAGGAAATTTATTCATCATCTAGGAAATTCTCTATGCCTCATTTTCCATTCTCCATCAAAAAAACTTAATTTTGCAATATGCAATATTACAGCCCCTTTCATTTTATTCCGACAGACCTTATCCAAGGAAATCTCTTGGATAAGAAAGCTTTGAAAAAAGCAAAAAAGCGACTATTAGCTGAGTTTGAGCTGATGGGAACGACGACGATATTGCTGAAAGAAAAGGAAGTAGATAAGGATACGGTGTTGAAGATTTTCGAGCAGTTGGAAAATGGTAAACAAGCGACTTTTCACTTGAAACTTTATCAAGAACCTTCATTGCTAGCGTTTTTGGAAAATGGCGATACAGAAGTGTTTCGAGATAGTGGAAAACTGGAGATTTTATTCTTACAACACGATTTTCTAAAATTCATCGAGCCTTACTTTATTGAGCAGTATAATCTAGCACTTTATCAAGCCATTCGCGAGGAGGATTTGGATTTAGTGGATCGGATTTGTGCTTTATCTGGATTTCCAGATATTAGCCAAGAAGCGACAGCTTACCAAAGAACTTATCGATATTTCAAAGGGAGAATTCGGGATTTAAATGAGGCCATGCGAAAGACACGCAAAGAATATCTACCAGATAATGAACTGTTGCCTTTTGTTTCCTATGAACAGATCGAACTTTGGAATATCCTACCAGATTACTTCGATAGTCCTAGGAATGAATATGCCTTGGAATTGGAAGATTTAGCCTTGTATTTGCATAATACACATCGCCGTTCTACCTTGGGCGTCTTTGTTCTAGAGCAAGGATTAGCCTTGAATATTAATGATGAAACGGAAAGCCGTTTGAATTATTTATTGGATCAGATACGAGAAAATGCAGTCAAAGTTGGTGATAACGATCTGGAAAGATCCAAGGATGATTCCTCCTTATTTTGGATGGCCTTTGTAGCAATAAAAGTAGTACTAATATTATTGTCTCTATATAAATCCTAAGGTAGCAAAGCTACAACATTGTAGAAGGTAGAGCGTAGAAGGACTTTTACCGTTATAACGACTTTTGATGATTATAACTATCGTGGACTACAAAGTTTTTCCAAAAGTTCACTCTACTGCATAGTGGTTAACTTTAATGTGTAGTGCGTTCTTAGCATTGTTTTAACTTGAGAATCGCCTACGAATCCCAAACAACAACATCATCAATCCTACTAGGAGCCACAGTGGCGGTTCTGACATATTCGTCACGTCTTCCGTTAAATCATAGGCACTATCCGCCTTCATCGTTTGTTTTTGCTTATTGATCAACACCTGTTTTTGAGCCTCATTTTCTAAAGCAAGAAAGGACGTTGTAGGAGTTAACAATTGTGCTTCAAAACTATTTCTAGTCAATGCTTTCCAGTTTGAAGCATCGCGTTCTGGATGGATTTGTAATGAATACCATCTGCTTTCTAGTGCTAAACCTTGCTCCCACTTATTCTCTGGCAAATCTATGCTCCTGAAGCTGTAATCTGGTTCTAAACTCAAAATACTTGGCTGACCATCATTAGCTAAATATGCTGTAGGGGTTTCTGCATTAGGATAAGCTAGCACATTTTCTACAGCAGTCAAATCGAAGTTTTCCTTATTACCTACCAGCGATTTTAATTCTTTGCTTGTAGGGTTGTAGGCATAAAAAATGTGTTTCTCTGGCATCGCAAAATCTAAGTTTGCGATCTTTTCCCTATTCAAGCGAAGATGATTTCTTTCTCCAACTAAGATAAAAATAGGATAATATTCACTTGGTTCCTTGTAGTTCTTGACCAATTCTGATTGAATAACACGCTCAGGATAAAATCCGCCTTCGTACTCCATCGCATCTTGAGCTTCTTCCCAACCAAAATAGGTTTTAGTTACTGAACGATAATTTGTAGGGCTAACTTTTGCCTTCTCAGGGCTTATCGTAAAATTCTTAGTCAAATCAAGGAGTGTTTGCGTATACGCCTCTTTAGTACTATCGCCCACACTATCAGAGTAATCTAAAATAAAATGGGGATAAGCCTTTCTAGCTACCTTCGGCAAGTTTCCTTTCGCACTACTGCTGATGTAAATTGCTTTCCCGTCTTGTGCTTCAAAAACTTCGTTCGATTTTTCTCCTTCTCCTAGAAATATCGTATGCTGATCTAACCTCAATTCAAAAGGTTCCTTATGAATGATCTCAAACCCCGTTTGCCGTTTTTGACGAGCTGTAAATGGGAAAACGCGAAAACCAATATTTCGATTGTCTAAATAGTATAAAATACCAGGATCGCGGCTACCTCTAGTAATCTGATTATAAAGCCAAAGTGCGACTCTTTTCTCTGCAAGAATTCCCATTTCTTTACGCCCTTCCATCATTAAATAATACTCGCTAATCCAAGCACCTACAGGTAGCTCAAATTGTGTAGCGTATTCTTGCAAACCTCTGTCTTGCAAGTTGGTAATATCCAAGTCAAGACTAGAAGTCCAGTATTTTTCTTGAGTATTATAAATGGAATTTACTTGAACAGAATCCAGTCGTATACGCGAGGAATCGGACACTCGGAAGGCACGAGAGGTAGGGGCGTTTGCTGTTCCTGCAAAAACATGTTCGATTTCCTTGACTTTGGTATCCGAAAGCGTCAAATTATCAAGTACAATGGATTGATATACATTGGAGATGTAAGGCGTTTTATGTTGGGCAAAACCAAATCCAGAAGAACGCTGACGGTGATGTTTTACATGCTGGAGTACGCGTTTAATGGAGGCTGTATTCACCTTTGGAGATTCTTTCAAATTGGGATGGTAAATATGGTTTATCGCTGTTTTGAGATAGTATTTATCCTTGTAAAAGTGGAGGGAAAGGGAAATTGGAATAGCTAAAAAAGCTAATACGCCTAGTGCAATCAACTTGTTTTTAGGAAAATGATTCTTCAAAAGCTGGTAGTCTTCATGTATCATTTGACCTTGGATGACACCAAGCAATAAGGGCGTAAGCATAAGAAATCCTAGGCCAAATGCGATGATGGCACCAATAGCAAGCGGCAAATAAGGGAGAAATACTACAAGAAAATACAAGGCATAACTATAGAAAAATACTCGAAAAGCATATTGTAAAAGCTGGTGATTAGGACTTTCTGGCCTAGGTATGCAAAAAACAATGCCATTGGCTAAAGCGATGATATAGAAAAGGGGATGCGAGAAATTACCAAAAAGCATATCAAAAGGCGCTTTGATATCCAAAATTCCATTGTTCAAAGCGAGGCCTAGCAATGGAAAGACAATTCCGATTAAAAAAAGACTTACTAGGCGAAATTTTTCCCATCGTTCGGATCTATTTTGATATAAAACATAACATCCTCTAACCAGTAAGAAGAAAAAAAGGAGCGTAGAGATGACCAGCAGCACTGGAAAAATAAAACTAAAAATTCTTCCGCCACCATAAATACCTAGCTTATTTAATCCATAAGCTGTAACATACCATATGGTAGGAATTAATAACGCAGCGCCAAGGTTTTTAAAACCTGAATCATTGCCGCGTAACGTCGCTTTTACCATCGTAATCAGTCCCAAAAGCAATGGCGGCATGTTAAAGGTGAGCATATACATCAACAAATCATTCTCCCCATACATCCAACGAGGAATGCTCCGAGGGAAATAATGATTCGAATGGTACAGTACAAAAATTAATGCAGGAAGATAAAGTGCTATAGCTAAGGCTCCTGTTATCCAATGAATACCACGCTTTATTCGAATTAAATGTAGAGCGTAGAAAGAAAAACCTGCTATGGATAAAACATTAAATCCAAAAAACAGCGTCCAATACACTAAATCCCCTGGATCTAATAGACTTTTTATGGTCAAAAAGGCCGTCAGCATCAAACTTCCTAAAAGCAATTGTGGGAGTGTGATACTTATAAAAATCCAAAAAGGGGGTGTTCTATCTTTCATGATTTTGCTTGCTTTCGAACCAATACTTCAAACTAGTATACAAAATGACTAAGGCAACAAAATAGCATAAAATTCCCACGAATTGATGAAAAGAAGCTGTTTTTACGATGGGAAACTGTTCATCAAATCGTAAAAGTGTAGAAGCTGTTGCTATACGTGAGGCATTAGCTAAAAGGGTAACCAAATAAGTGAGGATAAGCAGAGCTAGAAATGTCCAAATTTTTTGGAGTAGGGTAGTGGTATAAGGAAGGAAGGAGAAGACGACTAAACTGCAAGCTATGATCAGGAAATTGATGCCAGCACAACTTTTGTCTATCAAGATTTGCTGGGTAGCTTCAAAATAGCCTTTTTCAGGAAGCCAATGGTAGGAAGTTCCTGTCATCCAACCTGATAACGTCTCTACAGGACTTAAAATCCAATCTAGGGATTCAACTTCTGCACCTAAGTAATGCCATTTTAAAAATACAAGTAGCATAAAGCATAAGAAGAATAGGCTCCAATCGGCAACGGTGTATTTTTTTTGCGACAAAAGGTCTCAAAGTTTTGGACAGAAAATTTGTTTTATAACTGATTCAAAATTTGCCATTTTTCTTCGTTGAATTCTAGTAAAGAATCCAAGACAAAATCTGCTACATCATATTTTGATGTACGGTGCTCAGGGACGGAAATGGTTTTCATTCTAGCAGCTTTGGCGGCTACCAATCCAGTAAGAGAGTCTTCAAAGGCCAAGCAGTTTAGAGGTGAAACGCCTAGTTTTTCAGCAGTACTAAGGTATACGGCAGGATGAGGCTTGGCATAGACTTCATATTCCGCAGAGTGAAGTACTTGAAAATGATGACCAATATTCAAATGTTTTACGGCAGATTGAATAAGGCGCATATGAGAGGAAGAACACAGCGCCAGGGGAAGTGATTTACTTTTGATAAAATCAAATAATTCGGGTACACCTTCCATCGTCGCACCTTCTTGGTGTATAAGTCGGATAACTTCATCAACAATCTCGTCTTCAACCTGTTTTAAGCTTTTTCCTTTCCAAGGAGAACGGTCGTAATGATATTTTACCATATCATCTACTCGGTAGCCTGTTGTTTCAAGACAATTTTCGACCGTTAAATTGACACCCACAGAAGCAAAAATACTTATCTCAGCTCTATGCCAAAGTGGTTCAGAGTTAATAAGTAAGCCATCCATATCAAGAATTACTGCTTCCAACATGAGCTATTATATTAGTTAAGAGTTTGTAGTTAAAAGTTAAGAGTTATTTTTTACGATGAATATTGATGGGCACTTATAATAACTCCCAAGTGTGATCGGCCATGAGGCGGACACTAGAGACAAATTCATAAGAATTTTTGCTTCCCCATTCTATCGGCGATAGTAAAGAAAGCATCCAAGTTCCATCCTGTTTTTCATAAAGATGGTAGATATGGCCAGCTGTAGGCTCAAATCCGATGTCTGCTTGGTATATTTTTTCGGAAACCTCTACACGCTTTTGAATACGCTTTGCTTGCTCTGCGAGGAGTTCGATTTGTTTTTTGATTTGGTTAAGTTGAATAGTCGTTTGTTCTTGCATCGCGGACATTGCTCTGCTCCGAACTACGCCCTTTTCAGTTGGTTTAATTATAGCACTACCTACATGATGCGCATACGGTAAAGTACTAGGGGCTTCGGTAATTTTATCCTTATCTATAGGGTTCTCCATTAAATTACTTTTGACATGATGCTAGGATGTGTACTTGCTCCTTCGTCGAAATCTACTATAAAACGGTTCTTTTTTTAAGGCGCTAAGTCTCCCCAACTACCTCTAAATTCAAGGTTGCAATTGGCATCACGAACCCAAAATTTCCAGTATCGACGTCTCTCACACTGGGTTTCGCAATCTCTGTAGCCCACACTATAAATTAGTTCTTTAAATCCGACGGTCGTATTATGAGAATAGGAAATGTCATTGCCATCTCCAGAAACCGCATCTTTTTGAGCACCATTTACGCCAGGAATGGCTGTGAATTCTTCTGCCAAGGCATCAATATTTAAAAATTGGTCAGAACGTAGCGTTACATAATTACCAATCGGCCACTCATCATAAGACTGAAATCTTAAATCATAACCATCTAGTAGATCGTCAATGTACTGGTTGCCGGTGTATTGGTTGCCATTTTTCCATTGGTTGACCCAACTGAAACTGGTGTCAACCTCTACAATCATTTGATTTAAAACAGGATCGGGGAAGGAGTGGATGCCATAGACCGCAATAACAGAATCCCTATGAAC
>JAHDHB010000419.1 GCA_020631545.1 Saprospiraceae bacterium
TGGGGAGAAACATTTGCAACGCAAGTGCATAAGGATTGTCATCTTTTTTTCCAACCAGAATGGGGAAGAGAAAGCGAAATGCTTCCGCTCATCATTGACTATGTAAAAGAAAATCCTAAGTGGCGTATTTCCTTACAAATCCATAAATATATTAATGTCCCCTAGGTTCTCACCATCGAAATTCTGCGCAAAAATGGCAGAATATTAAAAAAGCGTTTTTCGATTTCGCTCTTCATGGTAGTGGCTATAAAAAGTAGGGGATATAACGAATTTACGTTAAGTTGCTCTACGCTATACCCGCTACTTTTGCTAAATTTCTTACAAGTACAAATTCTTATCCCAATTTTTCAGGCGGAGCATTACTTGTTCTTTTGATTTTTGTATTCCATCAAGCGAAAAATACAAAGTCGTATCTACCATGCTACGGCAGTTATCCCTATCCGTTAAAGCTAAACGTAATAAGAAAATTGGAGGTGGTGCTTTTGTCTGTGTTTCATGGCCTACCATATCGAAGTTTGCTTTACCACAACCTCCTCCATAGGATACATTTAAAACTAAGCAACCATTTTCTATAGTTGCATTTTTTAGCTCATAGGGATCATCGGAAGCTGACCTATAACTAGCTGGATCTAGCGTAATGGATTTGCATTCTAGTTCCTTAATTTCATCCTTGATATTGTTATCTGCTGTTGTTTTTTTACTAGAAAGACAGCCGACAGATATGCAGAGCAAAAAAATACTTATTAGTAAAGAGAAATTCTTCATATGGTTTGAATTGTAAAGATTATTTATGTGTAATAGCCGCTTGGGGAACCATCCATCGTGAGACTTTTTGCGATATTTATGAGCGTATCAAGCGTTAGCGACAATGTTTCTTCCTGTTTTAAGCCCATTTTTAGGTGAAATATTAATGACTTCTCCAAAAATAATGCCTTACTTCTTATTTGCCAAATAATCAAAGAGTTATTCGAATTAATTTGCTTTCGCCTGTGGATACAGACAGCGTGTACTTAAAGGCGCTTGAAACTTAAGTTTTACGTAAATTGAACGTGATGCGCTAAAAAAATATACAGTTAGCTGTGGTATCTTCAAGGGTTTGGAATGGCTTTTGGATACTAATTGACAACTTAAATTTGTTACCTTTTGAGAAAATGTTATTTTCATAGAGAGGAGATTTTTCCAAGAGGATTTGCCTAAATCAACCCAAGATATGAGAAGCTTATTATTAGTTATTATTCATTTATTGTTTCTAGGTGGTGTAGAAGCTCAAGATTATGTGACGAAGAAAACGGCATCCTCAAAAGCCTTAAAAGCTTTTGAAAAGGGTAGGGAATACGTGAATGCTAATGACTTGGGGAAAGCGGCTTTTGAGTTTGAAAAGGCCATTAAGGCACAAGCCAATTTTGTGGATGCTCATTTATTTTGGGCTGATGTACAGAAGGAAAAGGGCAACTTTGACCAAGCAGAAAAGGGCTTTCTGAAAGTTATTGAATTGGCTCCAGATTATAAACCTAAGGTTTTTTATGCTTTGGGAATGATGCAGTTACGACGCCAGCATTATGATAAAGCAGCAGGAAATCTAGCGACATACCTTACCAAACCTATTCGGACGGAATCGTTTAGGAAGAAGGTGGAATTGTATTTGGCAAATGCCAAATTTGGGGCGGTAGCGATAAAAAATCCAGTGCCTTTTGATGCTAAGAACATGGGAACTGCGGTGAATTCATCGGATATGGAATATTGGCCATCGATTTCTGTTGATGGAGAAACCTTCGTTTTTACAAGGCAAATCAAGGGAAATGAAGATTTTTGGGTGAGTGTAAAGAAAGAAGGTGAATGGCAACCTGCTGTAAATATGGGAAAACCGATCAATACTCCAAGCAACGAAGGTGATCAGACGCTTTCTGCTGACGGGCGTGACTTGGCTTTTACCGTTTGTAATAGGGCGGGAGATTTAGGGAAATGCGATATTTACCTTTCAGAGAAGAAGGGCGGGAATTGGACGAAACCAAAGAACATTGGTGCTCCCATAAATTCGGCTGCTTGGGAATCTCAACCTTCCTTATCGGCTGATGGAAGCAGTTTATTTTTTATTCGTGCGGACGATGGTCGTGCGCCAGATTCTGATATTTATGAAAGTAAGCGGCAGTCCAATGGGAAATGGTCTACTCCAAAGAAGCTAGGGACTCAAGTGAATACGATTTATGCAGAGGAAGCACCATTTTTACATCCAGACGGCCAAACGCTTTACTTTGTCTCGAATGGACATCCTGGAATGGGCGGTTCTGATTTTTACCTCTCTAGAAAACAAGCGGATGGAAGCTGGGGGGAAGCCATCAATTTAGGTCATCCGATCAACACTGCTGGCAAGGAATTTAGTATCATCGTTAGTTTTGATGGGGAAACGGGCTATTTTTCTTCGGATAAAGAAGGAGGAAAGGGAACCTTGGATATCTATAGTTTTCCCATGCCTAAAGCTATCCGTCCACAACCAGCTACTTATGTGAAAGCAATGGTGTATGATGTGGAAACCAAGAAGCGCCTAGTAGCGAATGTGGAATTCAATGAATTGGCTTCTGGGCTTACGCATGCGAAGTCGATAACCAATGAACAAGGCGAATTTTTGATTTGTTTGCCTCTAGGAAAAGATTATGCCTTGAATGTGGCCAAGAAAAAATACCTCTTCCATTCCGAAAACTTTGCTTTAAAAGATAATGCGAGTAGGGATGAACCGTACATCTTGGAAATAGGGCTACAGCCATTCCGTGAAAAGGTTGTTGCCGCGCCTTCTCCAACGACTACAACACCCGTTGTAAAGTCAAAACCCATTGTCTTAAAAAATGTATTTTTTGAAACAGCTTCTGCTGAATTATTGGACGTTTCTATAACAGAATTGAATAAATTGCGTGATTTGCTTGTGGATAATCCATCCATGAGAATAAGACTGAATGGGCATACGGATAATGTAGGCTCGGATATGGATAATCAAGATCTTTCTACAAGAAGAGCTAAAGCCGTAATGGACTATTTAATCAAGCAAGGAATTGAGGCTTCGCGGTTAAACTATAAGGGCTTTGGCGAACATAAACCTATTGATACTAATGAAACTAAGGAAGGAAGGGCCAATAATCGTAGGACAGAATTTGAAATTCTATAATGCCAACTTTTTTGTCTGACTCCTAACCTAGATATAGTTAGCTTTCCTAAAGGCTTTATTCTAGCCTACTTCATCAATAATAGGATTTTAAAATGCTGTCACAAAGAATATATTGACATGTTGTTTAATTTGTGTAGTTAAGGTATTTTTAGCATGAATTTACTTTTATCACTTTGTTACTAGAAGTTGATAAAACGGTACAAGAATTTATCATAGTACAAGACTAGAAAACTTTAAGCGCAATAAGATTATGGAGTGTTCTATTTGCAAGCATAGAGGAATCGCCAAAGGTACCCTACTTTGCCCAAGGTGTGGTTCCCTAGTGGAACGTGATGAGATTATGCACCAAGAAGATCCATCACTCGTCGCAGCTAAAGAACTTAGTTTGCTAAAGGGAAAGGTCGTTGAGCTAGCCAGTAAAAAAGAGCGTTTTCAAGAGAAAATCAATAGTCAAAAACTTACAATTTATCTACTTGGAGCTTCTCTTCTGCTTGTTCTATTTCTTTATTTTAATAAGTCGGATTCTAAGAGTGCGGAAGCCGTCCTTTACCAAGAGCTTAAAGATGCCATTGCTGCTCAATCTCACGAAATCAAAGTTGTAAAAAAGGAACTTCAATTATTAAATACGCCAGAACCTAAGGAAGATTATCTTACTTATACGGTAAAAAAAGGGGATAGCTTGGCTAAAATTGCAGGGCATTTCTATGGCGATTTTGCGTACTACGAAGAGATTGCTAGTATAAATGAACTTTCTCCTCCTTTTCTCCTTCGCTCAGGTGATCAATTAAAACTAAAATTTGTGGATGACTTAGCCAATAAATAATAAGGCCACTCGGAAAAGGCTCTTCTTGAAAATACAATGTAAGATTTAAGAAGTATGATTTTTATAATTTGCTAGCAAATAATAAATTATGCTAGGAAGATTTCATAGATCTTACATCATAAATCGTATTTTTTTAGCAATCCCTACTTTTCGGAGTAAACTCAATGATACGATTGGTTTTAACCCCGCAGTGAAATTTAGCCATTACTTATGCTTCCTCCAATTTTTTTCTTAGAAGTTGATTTGCCAATTGTGGATTGGCTTTGCCTCTGGATAATTTCATAACTTCTCCCATAAACAAACCAATAACGCCCTTCTTCCCTTTTTTGTAAGCTTTTACTTTATCAGGAAACTTTGCCAAGGCTTGGTCTACGAAATGTTCAATAGAGCCTGCATCGGAATCTTGCATTAGATTTAAGGACTTGGCGAGTGCTTCGGGTTCTTGCTGAGGTTGTTTCGTTAGAGCAGGGAATAATTTTTGGCTGGCTGCTGCAAAACTGACTTTTTTAGACTCAACCAAGGCCATTAAGGCCGCAATCGTCCTAGGGGAAAGGGGAAACTCTTCAATCGATATATCTTCCTCATTGAGGTAAGCTTTAATGATGTTGATTACCCAATTCGAAGCGGTTTTATACTGCTTAGTGTGCTTGATTAAAGCCAAGTAAAACTCCGCCATAGAGCGTTCTTCCGTCAAAACCAAGGCATCATATTCTGGTAAGCCCAACTCCTTAGTAAACTGCTGAACAAGTTGTTCCGGCAGAGGAGGCAAGGAAGCGCGCACATCTTCAATGAATTCATCCGTTAGAATAACAGGCGGTAAGTCAGGGTCGGTAAAATAGCGGTAATCATGTGCATTTTCTTTCTCTCGCATAGGCGAAGTACGGCCAGTAGCCGGATCGAAATTCAACGTGCTCTGGGTGATAGTGCCACCAGCTTCTATGATATCTACTTGACGTTTGAATTCGAATTCTACAGCACGCTTAGCGTAGCGCAAAGAATTGACGTTCTTAACTTCACAACGTGTACCTAGTTTGGTGTCTCCCTTTTTTCGTACCGATACATTCACATCACAACGCAAGGAACCTTCCTCCATATTACCATCACTTATGCCCAAATAGCGTACAATTTTGCGTACTTCCGACATATAGCTATAAACTTCCTCCGAAGAGCGAAAATCAGGTTCTGAAACCATTTCTAACAAAGGAACTCCAGCACGATTCAAATCAACAAGCGAATGTTTAGGTGCTTGGTCATGGATGGATTTTCCCGCATCCTCTTCCATATGAATTCGGTGGATACGAATGTCTTTGGTGCTATTTTCTAAGCGTATTTTCAAGGAGCCTCCTACGCAAATCGGCAAATCATCCTGAGTAATTTGGTAACCTTTAGGCAAATCGACATAGAAATAATTTTTACGAGCAAATTGATTTTCTCTATTGATTTCACAGCCCAAAGCCAAGCCCAATTTTACCGCATATTCAATCTGTCGCTTATTCATTCGAGGCAAAGTCCCTGGATGCCCCAAGGAGACCGGGCTAATTTGCGTATTAGGCGCTGCTCCAAAAGAGGTCGGATCCGTACAAAATGCCTTACTCTCCGTAGCTAATTGGATGTGTACTTCTAAGCCGATAACGGTTTCGTATTGCTCGTAAATGCTCATGTTTTATAACTTGATATTAGGTGTGTTCAGAAAAATATTTCGAAGAAATTTTTAGCAAAATATCCAACCATTTCGTAACTATGTAAGGTCGCGAGACCTCTAAATGGGCTTTAGCGCCAAAACGGTCAAAACTATGTTCTCTCTGTGCCTATGTGGTTCAAAATAAAACCATTACATCCAAACGAATCTAAGCCACATAGAAGACACAGTAGTAGTCATAGTTTTGACGAAACGACGACTAAGCCAACATAGAGGTCTTACGACCTTACAGAGTTCACATAGTCCTCATTAGCGAAAATTTAACAAAACATTTCTTCGAAATAATTTTTCTGAACACACCAAACTTGATATGCAAAATTTTGCCAAAGATACGAAAGAAATGGAAGAGAGGTAAGGGAATGGGGGATGAGCGTAGAGGATTTTTTTACTTGATGAATCCTAAGCTGGCATAGCCAGAACCAAGTAGAGTGCAGATAGTAGAGGGATTGTCCGTTTATACGAAGTTAGATTTTTCGAAGAAAAATCTGTCTCTCTTCACTCTACCATCTACTCTCTACAAAAAAAAATCTATCCAAAATGTGCAGAAAATATTGCCCAAAGGCTTAGTTACGACGTTGAGTTTTTAGCGAATTACTGCGATGGAAAAGTTGAAATTGGTTTTTCACTAAATTTATTATCCTTTCTTTCCCATTCCCCACAAATAAAAAATAAACCCTACTTTTACGCCATGAAATGGCAGAC
>JAHDHB010000420.1:0-2059 GCA_020631545.1 Saprospiraceae bacterium
ATTGCTGAGAAAGAACGGCAGAGCTATTAGTTTAGTGTCTGAACGAAAAAGGCAACTTTTTATCATGTTTTTTGCCATCGCTAGTCATCGGTTGAAGGCAAAACGCAATGTCCATCCTGTATTCAACTGATTACGCGACCTTCTTTTTTCCCAAAATGATCGTTTTCGGTCAGAGACTAGTTAGGAGTTGTCCGTTTTGGCAGAAAGTAGACGCTGCTCACATTCGTTTTTCACCATAACGGTCAACTCCTAACTGCTGTTCTTACCTAAAATTTAATCAATTTCAAAGGGGCAGATTTTTGCGTAGCATTTTCTACGACAAGGAAATACAAGCCATTTTCTAAGCTAGCAATCGTTAATTCTGCTTTAGCTCCTTGAGTCGAAAGGTTTTCTACCTTTACTCGTTGACCAAGTACATCAAATACATGTATCGTAAAGTCTGTACCAGCAAATTCTCCTAGGTCTACCCATACTTTATCCTGTGTAGGATTAGGAGATAATTGGAGTTGAGCCAAGGAATTATCCATGATTAAACGGTTCTTGTTAGCGATTTGGAAGCTGAAGGTACAATTGGTACTTCCTTGAATATCGGCAACATAGGTACCTGTTGAATTGACATTGATGCTGGAGTTGCTGGTACACGTATTGGAAGTCCAGTTATTGCACAATTCATGGACTTCGCTCCAGTTCGATTTTCGGATTTTGATGATATTTAGTCCTGGATCGGTAGTAGAGACAAAGGATACCGTTGAACCAGAAAGACTAAGCGTAACACCACATCCCGTTACGGTCGTACCGCCTCCAACGACAGTACCTTGACAAGTACAACCATCTGCTTGGATTTCATCATTTGTGGTATTTGGGTTGCCATCATCACAAGCTGTGCCTGGAGCTTGCTGAGCACCTATGTTTGGATCATTATCATCACAATCTACATCACTACATACGCCGTCATTATCATTGTCAGAATTGCCACCACCAGAACCGTCTACATTGATCGTGAAGGTACAGTTTACAGCGCCTTGAATATCTATGACATAAGTGCCTGTATTAGGAACCGTTATGCTTGCTCCAGCAGTACAAGGATTGGAAGTCCAATCGTTACAAAGATCGGCTTGGAAGCTCCAACTTGCTGTACGTACTTTGATGATTTGGATGCCTGAATTGGTCGTAGAAACGAAGGAAACATCTAGGCCATTGATACCTACCGTTACACCGCAACCCGTCGCTGTTGTACCGCCACCGCCACCGCAGTCACTACCATCGCAAGAGCTTAAACAAGAAGCATTTGCAACGTTGTTGTTGATAAGTGCAGCAGGTTGAGGACCGAAGCCAAAGTTGAAATTAATACCTACAGATCGGATGTGGCAATAGCTCATAATCGTACCCCCATTTGCAGGGTAGCCCGGTACTGCACAAGGGCCTTCTGTACCTCCCGCACAACCATCTATAGCTGTTTGATTGCCATTCCATACACAAGCATGTGTATGCCTAGAGCCTAATAGATGCCCTAATTCATGGGTAAAGACCATGACCGTCCATGAGTACGTAGGAACATTGCTGTAAGTGGTTCTAATACCGCTATAGCACAAGCGTTCAGCAATAGAAGGATTGCATAATCCTTCAAAACCAGCAGCTCTACCACCATAACTACTCTTCAAATTAAGCAATTGACCAAGATCGCCATTGAAAGAAGTTCTATAGTTTTGAAATTGAGTGAGCACTTGGTAAGAATCGGTTCCCGTGTAAGGACTTGGGGTATTCCAGATAAAAATCTCTGAAATTTGCATCGTTACACCATCATTAGCATATAAAGTAGCCGATTGATTAAAAACTGCTGTTACATATGAAGTAGTGCCGCTTCCTTTATTGTCATAAATATCTTTATCTACTTCTAAATAAATATTTACACAATTATCAGCATTCATTTTTCCTTGCTTAGGAGAATTGATTTCTGCTTGATAACCGAATTCATTTTCAGGCGTATGGCAATCATAGTCAGGCTGAGCCAATAAATCTAGATCGTTGTAGAAGACATATAAATTGTTTTTCTTCTGGC
>JAHDHB010000420.1:2069-6379 GCA_020631545.1 Saprospiraceae bacterium
TGGCCTTCTAGTTGGCCGAGTACCCAATTTCCTTGGTTATCGGAAATTACTCCCATGACTGCTGCGCCATAAAAACTCATAGCTACAAGCGATTCGGTATTTCCTTTAATGATACCACGATAATGGGTTCCTAAATCTTGCTCTAAGAGACCTTTTCCACTAGTATTCAATTGAAAGT
Source organism: Saprospiraceae bacterium (assembly GCA_020631545.1). Classification (GTDB taxonomy): domain Bacteria; phylum Bacteroidota; class Bacteroidia; order Chitinophagales; family Saprospiraceae; genus JAHDHB01. The sequence goes on from JAHDHB010000420.1 coordinate 2,248, forward strand.
CTGGGGAGAAGATGTTAGTTTTGATTAGTTGCACCTCTAAATTCTTGTGAGAACTGCTAGGAATTCGTAAGGAAATCGCTTCAGGCTTCTTGGCCTTAATGGCTTGTAATTGCTTGACATCAAGCTCAAAAATATTGGCTTTTCGTAAAATATCCCCAGTCATTTTTTCAGAAGAGGAATTATGAGGGGTGAATAGATCCAAGCTTGTAAAATCTGCGGATCGTTGTAAATGTTCTGTTACGGATTGAACAACAGGACTTGATTTGCTTTGCGCAAACAATTGGAAGCTTAACATGAGTGCTAAGCAACAAATAAGATGAATCTTTTTCATAGTTGTTAATTTTTGTAGGTGAATAGTTGTTGTTAAGAAGTATGATGTAAAAAAAACAGCACGTAATCCGTTGTTTAGTTGCAAATAATGGTTCACGCCATGAGGGTTTCATGCATCATAAATCGTATTTATTCAGTAATTACTACTTTTCGGGGTAAACTCAAGTGTCTTGAATTTTACAGTGTATTTTAGAAGAAGAGCTTTTGGGGAGTGGCCTCAAAGTTGGTTCGATGAAAACAAAGGAATCCCACCCAAGCAAAATATTGCTTGATTCATGAAGAAAGAATCCAAGCGGAAAGAACTAAACAAACAATGTCTGCCAATTCTTTCCTACGTGCTCGGTTTATCGTACGATGTTCATTTTTTGAGTTATAGAACCTTCGGAGGTATGGAGGATGTAGAAGTAAACACCTGGGGAATAGTGTCTTCCATCGAGGTCAATTTGATGTTGTCCAGCGGAATACGTACTATTTTCAAGTAAAGACGCTACTTCTTTCCCTGTATTGTCAAGTACCTTGAGGCTTATGGGGCTTGCTTCTTTCAAGGAGAAACTAATGGTCGTCGTGTTCGAAAACGGATTGGGATAGTTCTGGAGGCTAAGTGTCTGCTCAAGTAAAGCCGATGGCTGGTGTTGCGATATCCTAGCAGAAGAATTGCAGTGAATATCCGTACTTATGCCACAGTCCATTTCAGGAGTAGAGCCATCAATTAAGTACAATTTCATGCGTACATAGGTCAGTTCAGGGGAGTAGTTTACCCAAGCACCATTATGCACAAGTTCATCCTTGTCATTATACCATTGTATGTTTCCCCAACCTTTAAGTCCCAAGTACTCAAAGTTTCCATTCGCATTATATACACCAACCGTAAGATGAGTAATTGAACTAGGTGCTACTTCGCAAGGATTGCAGGGGTTCATAAATCCGCATTCCGCTACAACCCTGAGATCTTGGCAACGAAAAGGAGCTTCAGGGGCAAAACTAGGCCAAATAAGGACGGTACATCCGTCTTGGCGGAATTGATTTCCTTGTGTTACTTCGCATTCAATCAATTCATTTTTATAGCTAAACGTTGGTCGATCAAAACAAATCGTAATGGGGCAGGATTGTTCTGTGCTACAAGTAGTTCCTTCCCCATTGCCGGTGATCGTGATGGCATCAGCTACATAATCTGTAGAAATATGCACGTAAAAACATTGTTGGGTAGAGGTCGAAGGGGCATTCAATACCGTCATGTCAAATTCTTGTGCTGTAAGTACGGGGGCTGATAAGCAATAGACTAGGAGGAAAATGGACAGTTTTTTTGCATTAGCTTTCATAAATAACGAGTTTAAGATGGAGGTTTACTAAGGCGATGTTGACGACTTGGGCAAGTAAATTTGTGATAGGTGTTGTAATCTTTTGTTGAATTTAGCGGCTTCAACAAAGCAAGAACTTACGTTGGCGGATTTTAAGTTCTTGTGTTCTTTTATTGAGTATGACACAAAAATAAGACAAGCATTTAGAGCAAAAAAGGTAAAAAAAAAGTATTTTGTCTTTCATTTATGAAGTGTGATTTACCTTAAAGTATAAGAGGTTTGGTTCTATTTGCTTGTTGTTTAATTTTTAAAGTAAGGAGTGCTATTTTATTAATGTTAAATTAATTTTAAAAATGCTTGAAAATTCATCAGTTCATCGGTCTAAATTATTTGAGGTCTTAAAAACATTGAATAAAAAAGAGCTCAAAGAATTTAGGCTATGGCTTGAATCGCCTTATCACAATAAGTCGGAGGAACTGTGCAACTTGTACAAGGGTATTTTAAACCACTCAAAGTCATTTAAAAAAAACTTAGATAGATATTCCTTACTTGGTTTTTTAGGAGGCTCATTTTCTTCTAGTGAAACCCAAATTTTACCAAAAGAAGAGAAGAAGCTTAGGGAAGCGATGCATCAACTGACGACGCAGTTGCAAGAGTTTTTATTATGGAAAAATTTTAAGAAAGATCGATTTACGGCAAAACGCAAATTGCTTGATGTTTTTATGGAAAGGAAGTTGTACAAGTACATGCCTAGCCTGTTGGAAAGAGTACGCAAGGAACTGGAGCGGCTTCCATATCGTGATATTCGGTATTGTGAACATGCTTTTAGCCTCACCGAAGTGGATTTGTTTCTTAGTGTTATCCTAGAGAATCGGAGTACAAAAAATGAAATTCAGGAAGTTATTGATCGTTTACGACAAGCCTGTTTGGGAAAACTTCTAAAATATTATTGTTCAGCGGCTTCTTATGAAAGAGGCCTTCGGGTAAAATACGAGTATCCGCTCAAAGAAAGCGTGAAACTACAGATAGAAAACAGTCAGGATAAGGAGATTCCTGTCGTTTGGGTCTATTATAACTTACTAAAATTGCTAGAAGAAGGAAAAGAGTCGTATTACTATGATTTGAAGAATTATTTACTAGAAAATACAGCGGCTTTTAGCATCTCTGAGCTTAGGCAATTTTTTAATCACATGGCCAATTTTTGTAATTGGAAGATAAAACAAGGCCAAGTGATATTCCTGAAAGAGCAACATAAGATTTTTAAGTATGGTTTAAGTTTAAAATGTTGGTCAACAGATGTTTACTTTTCTTCTCACCAGTTTGTTCACATCGTTAAAAACGCACTCCAGCTCAAGGAAGTTACTTGGGTTAATCGGTTTATCGAGGCATATCAAAAGAACTTAGCCCCGGATTCTAGAACGCATATTCCTTTATATTGCTTAGCTTTGATGGATTTTCACAAGGAAGCCTATGAAAAAGCTCAAGTGCATTTGATGGCCATAAATTTCTCAGAAGATTTTACGTATCACTTAGAATTTCGTGTTTTACTCCTAAAAATCTACTATGAATTAGAGCAACTGAAGGTAGGAAATCTGGATGATCATCCCATTAATTTTGAGCTGGAAGCCATGCGCCAAAATGTATCCATTCGAAATAAGAAAATGTCTGAAGCTCTACGAAAAGCCTACAGTAATTTTGTCAATGTGTTTAAACGAATCTTAGAGCGAAAGAAAAAACGCCTTGTTGGTCAGACTGTTAGCCGAACTCAGCTAAAAAAACTAAAGGAAGAACTTTCTACGATTTCTCCATTGATTGAGCGAGATTGGCTAGTGGTGAAAATAGAGCAATTGTTGGATTGATTTGGTGTTGGCCTAGTAACATTCAAGGGGAAATGTACTTTAATTTGTAAGGCTAAGATACGTAGGGCCATTTTTTCTTGCTAAAAAAGAATCACGAGCGCATCTTGCCAGCAACAATTTCCTCCTCAGTAACCGAGGTGTCAACTCGCCTTTAGCCATTACTCATAATCTCAAGGCTATAAAATAGAATAACTTGAGAGCGTTAGCTTTGCTTATTTCAAGCAAAAAGAACCCAATCTATAAAAATTTTGGGAGGTATTTCGGCATCGCTTTTCGAAATCACTATAACTTTCCTCCTCCTGCTGTTCGAGATGAAAACTCAGTTGCACTCCACTTTGTAATTGAAGCCTTACCACTATTTCTCCACCATAGCATTTCGTCGTTTTCTGGTAATCTATATGTGCTTGATTTAATGCAGCAAGTGCCTGCTCGAAACTGATATTCGGCACCTCTAAAAACCATTTATTCAAGGCCAAAGAATCCCCACCATCCAAATCATGCAAATAATCAGAGAAAATCATAAACAATTCTTGCCCAGAGAAATGCAATTCAATATTCCCATACGTCCAGATATTATCCTCGTAGATTTCAGGTATTCTATCAAAACCATCTGGATCAGGAAAATTATGGATAATCCACTCTTTA
>JAHDHB010000008.1 GCA_020631545.1 Saprospiraceae bacterium
AAAGAAAGTGATCCTCCTGCTGAAGCATTCATTCTATTAGCAAGATTGAGTGTTTTTGAAAAGGACTTCGCTAGAGCTTTAGAACATTATAATAGAGCTATAGGTATTAATCCTGAGTTGAATGATGAAGAGTTGGCTTTCAGTATCTCTAATCAAGGGAAAACGCTTGAAGCTGATAGTGCTGAAGAAGAAGAAGCATTTTTTGATGAAGATTCGGAAGACATAGAAAGTATAGCTGAATTTCTCCGAAAACCTGATATCGATTTTTCCCACGTTGGAGGAATGGAAGATGTTAAGGAGGAAATTCGAGTGAAAATTATTCATCCTATCAAACATGCAGAGTTGTATGAAGCTTATGGGAAAAAAGCGGGAGGAGGTATTCTGTTATACGGCCCGCCAGGGTGTGGAAAAACGCTTATAGCTAAGGCTATAGCAGGAGAAGCAGAAGCAGATTTTCTGGCTGTTGGAATTCATGAGATTCTAGACATGTATAAAGGAAATAGTGAAAAAAATCTTAATGAGATTTTTGAGTTGGCGCGAAGAAGAACTCCTTGTGTTTTGTTTTTTGATGAAGTGGATGCTATCGGAGCAAGCCGTAGGGATCTTAAGAAGAGTGGCTCTAGTCACCTCAGCAATCAATTTCTCTCTGAAATGGATGGAATTGATAGCGACAATGAAGGTCTATTAGCTTTAGCCGCAACGAATGCTCCTTGGAATCTTGATCCTGCGTTGATAAGACCAGGACGTTTTGAAAGAATGATGTTTGTGCCTCCTCCTGATTTTTCGGCGAGGAAGTATATTTTTAATATTTTACTTAGTGACAAGCCTTTAGGTGAAATCAACTATGACCAAATCTGTGAGGAAACGGAGGAGTTTTCAGGTGCAGATATTAAATCAGTTGTTGAAATAGCCACCGATATATGCTTGAAACTGTCTCTTGAGACAAAACAAGAACAACTGATTTCGCAAAATCATCTTCTTGAGGCACTGAAAAAAGTCAAACCCTCTACTAAAGAATGGTTTAAAACAGCAAAAAATTATGCTGTTTATGCGAATGATGGCGGTCAATATGATGATATTCTTAATTACTTGAATGACCGTTAAGTATTTTTTTACACGAAAAGCGATTTTTGTCATGTAGGCATTAGGATTGATGGAGTACCATACTTTATTTTTCCTTTATTGACAAAAAAACTCCGTGCTGACAATTATGTTTGTTGATTTTCTTCGTTCTTTTTACGGTAAATGGTAAGGTAGTCGGCCCAGCAATACCGATGACCGCCGCTTCTTAAGCTATCAAATCTCCCATTTTTTTGATGACTTAGGCCGTATTAGAATGCTTGTTAGTTAACTTTTTTATCAGCATATACCTCAGGTTAAATTGTAGAAAAGGCAAATATTTTGAGTTCCCTGAATGTGAAATTGGAATTCAATTTGTATAGTTTACCTGAACAAAACCCATAATCCATTATTTATTATTCTTTTTTGTTAACCAATAAACAAAAAGATATGAACAAGGATTATGAAAACTTAAGTGAGGTACGGTTCCTTATAAACCGAAAACGTTACCAGTTAGCTGAAAATGAGCTAAGGAAGACCATTGTACGTGAGTATAACAATGCTGATGCACATGCACTTCTTAGTTTTTGTTTCCTAAGGCAGAATCGTCTTGGTGAAGCTTTTGATGAAGCTCGACTCGCAATTCAGTTCGACCCAGAAGATGCGTATTGTTTTTATACGCTTTCTCAGGTTTTGCTACGCAATGAAAAATTTTGTGAAGCAGAAATGGCGATCAAAGAAAGCATTCGATTAGAACCCGAAAACCCTTCATTTTTTAAAATGTTGGGAAAGGTCTTCTTTATCCAAAAGAATTACGAAAAAGCCATAGAAATCCTAAACTTAGGATTAAGATTCGATCCCTTATCGGTAGGTTTATTAAACCTAAAAGCTAGTTGTTTTTTGGGAAAAAATGAAGTCGAACAAGCTCGTTCCATTTTGGAATTAGCTATTAAGCTCGATCCCTTAGAGTCCAAAACTTTTGAAAATTTTGGTTGGTTATATCTCCAAGAGAATTATCAAACGAAATCTAAAACTTTTTTCTTGGAAGCTTTAAGGTTGAATCCTGAATCCCAAACCGCTGCAAATGGACTTATGCGTATAGCTTAGTTATACGCATATTTTCCAATACAAAATGATATGCAAAATCAGCTAAAGGAAGCCCTTGAAGCTGTTTTGAAGCTCAAGATCCTGCAAGTGAAACCCCTATCTGGTGGTTCTATTAATACAGCATATGAACTACACACGGAAAGGGGGAAATACTTCACCAAAAGTAATTCGGCTGCTCAATTTCCTAGGTTATTTTCCTTGGAAGCAAAGGGACTGAAGCTTTTGTCAATGTCGCGTACAATTCGCACTCCTTATATAATAGGAACAGCGGATTGTCATAGCTTTGCTTTTCTTTTGCTAGAGTTCATAGCTACAAAAAAGACAGGCAATCGAGTATTTTGGGAAACCTTTGGGACGCTACTAGCTCAATTGCATCGTACTTCTAATCCAAAATTTGGTTTAGACTGCGATAACTATATAGGTTCTTTGTCGCAATCAAATAAAGAACATGCAAAATTTGTCCATTTCTTTAGAGAGGAACGATTAAGACCTTTGGTTAAGTTGGCACGTTCAAACAACTATTTCAATCTAGTTGAGGAAAGAGCCTTTGAGGTCTTGTACAAAAAACTTCCTAGTTTAATTCCTGAGGAACGACCAGCATTAATTCATGGCGACCTTTGGAGTGGAAATTTTTTAATTGATGCAAATAATCAACCTGTATTGATCGATCCTGCTGTTTGTTTTGCTCATCGCGAAATGGATCTGGCTATGTCTACCCTATTTGGAGGATTTCATACTATTTTTTATGAAGCTTATCAAAACGCCTTCCCCACCGCACCGAATTTAAGTGAGCGATTGGAGGTTTACCAATTGTATTACCTACTCGTACACGTCAACCTATTTGGCGAAAGCTACGTTTCTTCTGTACGAAACATCCTAAACAAATATTGTTGAAATGACAAGGAGAACGAAAAAATTACTTATATTCTAATCGACTTCTTTTCCTTAGTATCCTGAGGAGTACCCTTTGGATTGTCGCCATTAGGCGGATATTGATAATAGAAAAATTGCCCGTCTTCCCCTAGCTGTTTTTTCATTTCTTCAAATAACTGTTCCATATCTTCAGCCTTGAATAACTCTGCACTTCTAAGTAACAAATCAGGTAACATTTTTGAATTTTCTTCCAATCCTTCAAAATATTCCTCTGAAGGACGCATACCTTCTGGTAATTGTTCAAAACCTTGAGGGAAAAAATCAAAAAAGCTACTGATATTCAAGGAGTCACCATCAATACTCATCCATCCTTGTTCATCCAATTTCTTTAAGTCAAGCCCTTCCATTTGCATGCGAGAATCTTCAAAAGCTTGATTAAAAGAACGCATCATCTCCTCCATCATCTGTTCCATGTCAATAAAAGGAGTCCCTAAGTCTTCGGAATTATTTTGAGCAAAAGCAGAATTTGTCCCTATAACTGCAAGTAAAAGAACTAAGTGTACAATATTTTTCATTTGATGTCAACGTTTTTAGTGACTACCGATATTTTTCTATAAAGTTATCAAATTTTAAACCAATTTCTAAGACAATAGCGCTATCTTTGCACCCGCTTAGTGTATACTAATAATAAACAAGCAAATTAATTAAAGATATGGCTCTTAAATGCGGCATCGTCGGCCTTCCAAATGTAGGCAAATCAACTCTTTTTAATGCACTGTCTTCTGCAAAGGCTCAATCGGCAAACTTTCCCTTTTGCACGGTAGAACCTAATGTGGGAACAATAACAGTTCCCGATACTCGCTTGGAAGAGTTAGAAAAGCTCGTCAATCCCCAACGCGTTCTTCCCACCACTATTGAAATTGTGGATATTGCTGGGCTTATCAAAGGCGCTAGCCAAGGAGAAGGGCTTGGAAATCAGTTTCTTGCTAATATTCGTGAAGTTGATGCTATCATCCATGTTGTCCGCTGCTTTGATAATGATAATGTTATTCATGTAGATGGCAAAGTAAATCCTGTAGATGATAAGGATGTTATCGATACAGAGCTGCAATTAAAGGATTTAGAAACACTAGACAAACGCATTGATAAGCTAAGAAGACAAGCAAAGAGTAACGATAAAGCTGCTGTAAAAGCACTAGATTTTTCGGAGCGTATCAAAGCGCATATTGAAGCTGGGAACTCTGCTCGTTCATTTGAGTATGAGGAGGAAGAAGCGCCCTTGATGGAAGAACTCTTGTTACTGACTAGTAAGCCTGTGCTTTATGTCTGCAATGTAGATGAAGATTCTGTGATAAGTGGAAATGCTTATACGAAACAACTTACAGAAGCTGTAGCAGGAGAAAACGCTCAAGTGATTCTTATCAGTGCAGAAATCGAAGCAGAAATTTCGGAATTGGATACTTACGAGGAACGCCTTGAGTTTCTTTCTGAATTAGGACTCAAAGAACCTGGTGTAAACAAGCTAATAACTTCTTGTTATGCGTTACTCAACTTGATTACGTACTTCACTGCTGGAGAAAAAGAGGTGCGGGCTTGGACAATTGAAGTTGGAACCTTAGCTCCTCAAGCAGCGGGTGTCATACACTCTGATTTTGAAAAAGGATTTATCCGTGCTGAGGTCATCAAATACGAGGACTATATCACATATGGTTCCGAACAAGCCGTTAAAGAGGCTGGTAAGCTAGGTGTAGAGGGGAAAGAATATGAGGTTATTGATGGTGATGTGATGCACTTCCGTTTTAATGTTTAAATGAACGGCAATGTGTTTGTCGAAAAAGAAAAAGGGAATTCATCAAAACTGATGAATTCCCTTTTTCTTTTTTAAGCGAAATTGCTCTATTCCGTTATCTCTAGTTTTCCTCGAATATTCCAGTTAATATTAATTCCAGGGTATACGCTGACTAAAGGATTCCAAGTTCCTACCGAATTATCATAGAACCAATCTCCATTGGTCGCCGCAGGGCCTGGGTCGCATCCCAAAATGGCTCCATCACCTGTATATTCAATAGCTAACCACAAATCATCTGTATCTACGGTTACTGGCGTTGTCAATGTATGCGTATTCCAGCTATCGGCACTTACGTTTTCGACACTTTGCTCATAAACCATTTCCATACTCAAGTCAGATTTTTTATAAACCTTGACTTTACAACTAGTCGGTAAATTACGGATGTAAAAATCAATTTCTTTCAGTTTTGCGCCTTCATATTCAGTCAATAAATTCGCAGGGAATTTGGCCGCTCCTTGGTAAGTACCTGCTGCAAGACTTGGAGCAGCTAGGTTAGCACCATCGTAATTAATGATCTCGTAAGAGATTTTATCTTTTTTGCAAGAAGTGGATACCATTAGGCAAATAGCAAAGAAGAAAACACCTAAGGTTCGAGGCAAAGCGGAGGTAAAATAGTTTCTAAGCATGTTCAACTGTTTTTATTGTTAATAATCAGGTTTTTCAAAAGTATATCTATTCACCTGCAACTTTTATACCAAGGGAGATTTTTATAAACACTAGATAAAAATAAATAAGGCGTACCATCTCAAAATGATACGCCTTATTCTTTCATAAAAATCCTCGAATTTCAATACTCCATTTCCTTTAGATGCTGTTTACTTCAATAAAAACTCACCAGAGCCAATTAAGTTCGCATCCCAGAAGACCTCCGCCTTGTAGTTACCACGTTCTAAACCGTCAGGTTCCTTCCACTCCATACAGACATTTTGAGAGAGTTTGTCGTAGTCTATGGTTTCCGAATTGGTATAACGGATTTCTTCTCCTGTTTTAGAATCTTCGATAAATCCAGAACCCTCGCTTTCGATAGCTAATGTTTCACCTTGAGGATTGACAATTTTGAGGTATAGAATTTCTTGCCCCATTTTAGCGATTTTATTTTCTGCTACAACAAAGCAAATCTTCATTTTATCTGATTTCTTAGCAATAGTTGTTTCGATGTCCCCCTTTTTCTTTTCCATGACACCAACGCCTTTCAAACTGTGAATAGAAAGCATGGAGCCAAGCTTAATGGTTTTATCCTTCTTCTCATTTTTTTCTTCTAACTCCTCCTTGGCCTCTTCTAGGGCTTTATTTTCCTCTTCCTTTTCTTCGACGGTTCCCTCCAAGGCTACTTTTGCTTCTTCTAACTGCGAATTAGAAGCTTTCAGCGTCTCATTTTCAGCTTTTAATGTTTCTATCTGCCCCATAGAGCTATCTCGCTGCGTTGTAAATTCGCTGATGGCTAAACGTGCTTGGGCTAATTCTTCCTCCGTAGCCTTACCACTAGAGGTTAATTCACGAATCTTAGCTTTAGCTCTACGCAATTCACTGCCTAATTTTTGTTTTTGTTCCTCAATACTAGCACGTAGATCTTCATTTTCGGCAGAGATTTGATCGAGTTGAGCAATCGCCTCATCATATTGAGTTTGCAATTCTTGTTGCATCTCTTCCGCTTGAGTCAATTTCTGCTCTTGCTGAACAATAACCTTACTTTGCTTAGCCTTGCTTGTCAATAACCAAGCATTCAAGCCTAATAAAAGAGCTATAATAACTCCAAGTACAATCGGTAAAACATTATTCGAACTTCCGCTCATGGATATTCAAGTTTTATTATGGGTTAAACAAAAATAGGCTTGTAATACGAATGACCTTCTATATCAAATGCCAAGCTACAAAGGTATTAGAATTTTGACAATTATCCATCATGAAAGAAGAGAAAAGAATAAGTAAAAAGAAATTTCTGTTGGTGTTTATTTAGAAAATTACTAATACAAACTACATTATACCTCCTTATCAAGGAGTTATTTGTCAAATTCATAATTTACAACAAATAATTTCCTATTTTGCAAGCTAAGTGGGTGGTGGTGAATAAACAACACTTTTGACGAGGCTATTTTTTTATGACTTTTAGTAAAAAAGATGCCGTCAAAATTATTGTCGATTTAGTAATGCTTACTTTTATTGCTTTCCTAATTATCAAAGATTTATATAGCTTATGGCAAAATACAACTTAAATCAAATCCTCTTTATTGATATTGAAACGGTATCTGGGAAGGCTTCCTATGAGGAATTGGATGAGCGTATGCAGCACCTTTGGGGACTCAAGGCTAAAATTATTTATCGTAACCAAGAGCCGCCTGAACCAAAAGAGTCCTATACCGAAAAAGCAGGAATCTACGCCGAATTTGGTAAAATTGTTTGCATTTCAGTAGGTATTTTCTCGGTTGACGCCGAAGGAAATCGACAATTGAGGATGAAATCCTTTGCTAGTGAGGACGAAGCAGAATTACTTCGGGATTTTACTGAATTATTGATAAAAAATCCGAAATTCCGTTATTTTTGTGGCCATAATATAAAGGAGTTTGATATTCCCTACATCTGTCGCAGGATGATGGTCAATAGTTTGCCCCTGCCGCATATCCTAGATATTTCAGGGAAAAAACCGTGGGAGTTGGATTACCTCTTGGATACGATGTTAATGTGGAAGTTTGGGGATTATAAAAATTATACTTCCTTATCTTTGTTGACAGCTATCTTTGATATTCCTTCTCCAAAAGACGATATTGATGGTAGTGATGTTGGACGTGTATTCTGGGAAGAAAAGGATCTTGATCGCATAGCGATTTATTGCGAAAAAGATGTCATCGCAGTAGCACAATTATTGTTACGGTTTGAACGTGAACCTCTTGTGGAAGAAGCTTCTGTTTTTTCCGCTAGGTAAGAGGTGGTGAGGAAGATTCGTTGACTCACCAACACCGAATAAAGATGTTCTATAAAAACTTAGGGCTTTATCCCTAAAAAAACATATAAATCAATGAAACAGCATTTAATTGCACCATCCCTTTTAGCAGCTGACTTTACCAAGCTAGGGGAAGATATAGAAATGGTTAACAACAGCGAAGCCGATTGGTTTCACTTGGATGTAATGGATGGGAATTTTGTTCCAAATATATCCTATGGCATGTCGATAATCAAAGCCATTAAAGGCATGGCAAAGAAACCTTTAGATGTCCATCTAATGATCGAAGAGCCTGAAAGGTATATTGAGCAATTTCGAGAGGCAGGAGCTGATATTATCACTGTTCACTATGAGGCATGCCCACATATTCACCGTACTATCCAACAGATTAAAGAAACAGGAGCTAAAGCAGGGGTAGCGATTAACCCTGGAACCCCCGTCTCTGTTTTAGATGATATTTTAGAAGATTTAGACATGGTGTTGGTCATGTCCGTAAATCCTGGCTTTGGTGGTCAAAAATTCATCTATAGAACACTTCAAAAAATAAAAGATTTGAGAGAACGAATGGATATTCGCAACCTTTCTAAACTAATTGAAGTAGACGGAGGTGTAGGCTTACAAAACGCAGAAGTCGTGGTGAAATCAGGAGCAGATGTGCTTGTAGCAGGAAGCAGTGTTTTTAAATCAAAAAATCCAACAAATTCCATACATTTGCTCAAGCAAGTCGTGAAAAATACAAGCATCGTTTAGTAAGATGAAGAATTATTTTTATTTGAAAGGTCGTACATAAGCCCTTGCTTAGTATGCTCTCTCATATAATTCGTCAAAATAATTCTTATATGAAACCCTTGTAATTTCTTATATGTCTTATATGGTTCAAAGCCCGTTATGAGAGAAATTTGCTATTTCACATAATATTAACACTTACTTACCGTTTTACTAAAATGAAGTTCCTTTACCCAAACAAAATTGGGACAATTTGAAGAATATGAAACAACTTACTTTGGTTATTTTTGTCTTGCTTTTTATCAGTTTTAGCCTTTCGGCTCAAGATAAAGCCACGATTTCGGGAAAGGTGACAAATGAAAAAAGCGAACCACTTTTTGGCGTTAATGTTGGGATTCCTACCTTGGGTTTGGGAACTTCTACAGATGAGAAGGGAAAATATTCCTTAAAAGTACCTGCTAATGAAACCGTAACAATAGAATTTAGCTATTTAGGTTATGAAATTACACCTAGGAATGGTTATTTCTCAGCAGGAGAAAAGAAAACTATAAATGTAGTACTGAAGAAAAAAGACATCGATATAGAACAGATCGAAGTCACGGCAGAACGAGAAGACGACTTTGTAGAAAATGTAGAATCCATTTCCGTCAAACAGATAGAGATGATGGTTAATCCTAGTCAAAACTTGGATATTTCTAGAATTGCCGTTGGTGTAACGGGGAGTGCAGATGAGTTAAGTTCTCAATATTCCGTTCGAGGAGGAAATTATGATGAGAATCTTGTTTATGTCAATGATTTTGAAATCTATAGACCCTTTTTAGTTCGTTCTGGACGCCAAGAAGGGTTGACGTTTCCAAATACTGATTTGATTCGTTCCATCGCCTTTTCTGCTGGTGGGTTTCAAGCAAAATACGGTGATCGTTTGTCCTCTGTACTAGATGTTCAGTACAAGCGGCCTGATTCCGTTCGTGCTTCTGTTGGCTTGAGTTTACTAGGAGGTTCTACGCATGTGGAAGGAAGTATCAAGAAGAAAAACAAAGAAAATCAGAAGTTTACCTACCTTTTTGGTGCTAGATACAAGACCACAAAATACATCCTAGGAAGTTTGGAAACCACTGGAGAATACACACCCAATTTCCTAGATCTTCAATCCTATCTCAGTTATGATCTAAGTGAAACATGGCAATTAGGATTAATCGGAAATGTCAATCGCTCCGTCTATGAGTTTGTGCCAAATTCTAGAAGTACAACCCTAGGTTTAGTCAATTTGGCCTTGCGTTTTGATGTTTTCTTCGAAGGACAAGAGGTTGATGATTTTAATACCTACATGGGCGGTATTTCCTTAAGTCACTTACCCAAAAATAGAAATTATTATTTCAAATGGTTAGCATCTAGCTACCAAAGTCGAGAAAATGAACGTATCGACATCCTAGGCTTTTACCGACTTGGCGTTTTAGAAACCGATCTTGGAGATGAAGATGCTGGAGAGGTGATTGCTACAATCGGAGCAGGTCTTCAACATAACTATGTTCGAAATTTTTTGACAACTAATGTAACGAATACAGCTTTTAAAGGAGGCTGGGAAAAAACTAAGGTTGATTCTGTGGCTTTTCGTTCTAAAAGCAACCATATTCGTTATGGTTTAAAATACCAACGTGAAGATATTTTTGATCGCTTGAATGAGTGGGAACGCCTTGACTCTGCGGGCTACACGCTCCCCTACTCTCCTTCCAATGTCAATCTTTGGGAATCCTTAAAAACGAATATTGATTTACAATCTAATCGTTATAGTGGTTATTTTCAAAATACTTGGAAATTGACCAAAGATACAACAAGAGAATTCGGAATTACAGCAGGTGTTCGAGCTTCTTATTGGGATTTAAATGACGAATGGATTATTACGCCACGTTTCCAATTTTACTACAAACCACTGGCTAAAAAGAACGACTTATTGTTCAAAGCTTCCGTTGGAATGTACTACCAACCTCCATTCTACCGAGAATTACGTTCCTTGGATGGTACGGTCAATAATGCGCTTCAATCTCAAAAATCGATTCATTCTGTACTAGGATTTGCTTATGATTTTAAGATGGGAGGACGTGATTTCCGCTTTATTAGTGAAGCCTACTACAAGCACCTCATGGACTTAGTTGCTTATGACGTCGATAATGTGCGAATCCGTTATTATGGAAATAATAATGCTAGTGGTTATGCTGCTGGTTTGGATTTGCGTATCAATGGTGAATTTGCCGAAGGACAAGAATCATGGGTAAATTTCTCTTTGCTTCGTACTAGAGAAAGCTTTGATGGTGTGGATCATATGCGCCGTGAAGTTGGAGACTCTACAGGAACCATAGTCAACGATGTCCCAAGACCAACCGACCAATTGGCCAGTGTTTCCGTCTTTTTCCAAGATTACTTGCCAAAAATGGATCGCTTCAAAGTGAATCTTAATATGGTTTTAGGTACAGGACTTCCATTTGGTATACCAAAAGACAATGAGATCTATCGAAATACTTACCGTTATTCTCCCTATTACCGTGTCGATATAGGATTTAGTTATATGCTTTGGGATGCGATGGGCAATAAAAAACGAGCGAGTAATCCTTTCCGAAATTTCCGAAAGGCATGGATCAGTGCTGAGGTCTTTAACCTACTTCAAGTAGCGAATGCCGCATCGAATACTTGGGTGAAAACAGTTGGCAATCAGTTTTTTGCTGTACCCAATTATTTGACCTCAAGAAGGATTAATATCCGATTTAAGATTAATTTCTAATTTTTTTCGTGGGGACGGATTGCATTCCGTCCCCACGAAAAAAATCTACATCTTTCCTAATAGTTCAATCGCCATTTTTTTATATTTTCCTTGTCCTTTCCCTTTCAAAAACGATAATTCATCCACTGCGGCTTCCTTGTTTCCCTTCTTTAGCAGAGCTAATGCCTTGTACCATCTTGCGCCATAGACATAGCTACTTTGTCCATCTTGAATGATTCTGTCTAACTGTTCGATAGCCTTTTCCTCATGTCCATTTTCGATAGAAAGATTGCTGACCGCAGCAAAGTAATACATTTCCATCTTTCCGGTATTCGAACCTAGAATTTGATTCAGCAATTCAGCAGAACGATGGAAATTTTTATTCTCATAAGCTTGATAAGCTATGGCTTTCTGTTTATCTAGGGAAGAAGTTGTAGAGCGATCTTGTATTAGAAGGACGGGTTGTTCAAAATATTGAGCAAATAAAGCTTCGCTGGAATTATTTTGTCCTAGCAGCACATCTCGCATCAACCATGCTCCTAACAATAACAAAATGGATGCCGCTGCTGCAAACCAAATTTTTCCAAATCGCCCTTTTTTTAAGGTAGCCTCTCCCCTACTCTGCGTGTATTTTTGGCCTTCTTGCTTCAATAATTTCCTGAAATTCAATTCATCAGGCTCGCTGGTGACGGCTGATTGTAATTGACGATGAAACTCGACTTGTGCTGCCAAATCAGCATCCTGATTCAATCGTTCTTTGAATTGTACCAAGGCTTCTCCCGTCAAATTTCCACTAAGGAAACGCTCTATCGTATCATACACGATCTGTTTATCTTCGCTCATGAGTTAAGTTCTTTAAATTTGGGATCTGCCTGAATTTTTTCAATCAATTTCTCCTTGCAATCAAATTTACGCTTACGCGCATATTTCTCACTGATGTTTAGCTTTTCTGCAATTTCACGCATTGAAATGCCTTCAAAAAACAAGCGTAAGATGGATTGGCAACTCTCCTTAAGTAAGTGGAATTTTTCTCGAAAAAGCTGCTTTTTTGCATAATTTTCCATAGCTTCTACTACGCCACTTTCCTCACTTAATAGCTCTGGAGCAAGAGTTGTTACCCCAATTGACTTCTTTTTTTTGAGTTGATTGCGCCAAAGATTCCGACAAATAGCATAGAGAAAGGTGTAAAAGGAACTTGTCAAACGAAAATCATTCGAGCGCACCTTATTGTAAATAATAACTAGAGCTTCTTGGAAAATATCCATTGCCTCCTGCTTATTACCATTATTCTGCTCAATAAAACGAGTGATACGGGGCATAAAAGCAAGGTACAATTCCTGAATGACTTTAGAATTACCTTCGTTTATTCCTTTGATATAGTATTCGTCCTTATGTTTAGTGTTCACTTGTGTCATTGAGAACAAGTTACGAAAAATTTATTATAGAGAAACTCTAGTGGAATAAAAATAGGAAGCTCCCTCAGACCTGCTTAATTTTTCTTAGGAAGCAAAAATAAAAAATCTAAAAAAATTAAAAAAATAGGGTAACAACTACCCACTCCAATCTATTAAGAGGCGAAATGAGAAGGTAAATCCCCTCTTTCCATTCCTATTTCGTCACTACAACAATATAACTGTAATGAATTTAAAACTATTTAATCCAAGAACGTTTGGAAGTCCTTTCGTTTTTCTAGTGGTTGTCATGAGTTTTATATCAAGTACAACTTGGGCAGAGCCAAAAGAAGATGCTCTAGTAGCCTGTCTCAAACTTTGCAAAAATTTTGTCTGGCCACTAGATGCCGCTTGCCAAACGGGCTGTTCTCTAGCCTATCTAGCGGATAAAGCTACCTGTCCTTCCCCTAAAACAGCACGATTTGATAACAGTAACGGAACAGAAGCAGGCAGTGAGATTATGGCCTACCAGCCTGGAGTCCCTTTTCAAATGAGAGCAGGTGTTTGGGATTACAATTTAGAAACTTTTGTACCCGAAGACCCAGCGTTTAACAATATCAATTTTTTCATTGTTCCTTTGGAGCAATTTGATGCAGCAGAAAACTTTGATGATATACCTTGGCAATCCATTCCTATCTCGGCGTATGATGGTTTCTTCTGGGAGATAACCGTTGATCCAAATCTATTACCGACGAATGAAGGTTATGCATTTTTTGTAGAAATGAACCACCTCCAGTTCGGTACTCAGCACGGATTTACCATAGCGAATAAGCAAACAGCACAAGCAGGAGCATATTTTTATGGAAATTTTCATGCCCCGATGGGCAATGCCAGCTTGGGAGTGTCGCCAAACGGTCATTTGCAAGTATCAAATATTGGCTCTTCAGGTTTAGATGGCGTGTCTATTGACTTGGGAGAAGCTGACGGCCTAGGTGTTTCTTTTGAAACGATGCCAGATTTTTCAAATCCGGGTGCTGCTTTACAAATTGAACAAATCGCTACCACTGGTAATAATGTAGGCTCTCAGAGCACCGCATTTACACAAAACTTAGGCAATGGTCAGTATGAAACTACGGTGGATTTTCCTAATGCTAACCTACAAGATGTACGGCTGAATGCTTACCAAAATGGGCAATTAGTTTATACCGCAGATAGTATTAATTCCTTTCAATCGCTTACTTATTGGCCTTATTGTGGTTGGCGATATCGGATTAAGTGCGTCCAATTTCTTTGGTGGAGATGGTATTATAAGGAATGGTACTGGCGCAGTTGGTGGGCGAATACAAATTACCTCATTAATGGCGAAACGGTTCAAGCTGATGAAATTACCATTTATGTAGAAACACAAAATGAAGTAGATGGCAACCAACAAACCGTTATTTCTACCAATGGAATTAGTGATTTTGTCATCAATGACGAAACGTTACGTTCCTTTGATCTTGACCACCAAACTCCAAGCGTGCATTTTGATAATACAAATGGAGGATTAATCGTTAGCAACATTGGTTCTAGTGGACAGGATGGCGTTTCTATTGATTTAGGCGAAGAAGCCAAGGAATTCAGCTTAGTTCAGGAGTTCGACCAGCCTCTTTCTGATGGTGCTACCTTGAATTATTCTTCCTATGGCACTTTCAATGGTCAGTCTAACCAATTATTAGGCATAACGAATTTGACTATGAATGGTGGAAATATGGTTATTTCGTCAGATTTTTCAAGTATTGGTACGACTAACTTCACCGTATCGGTTTTAAACAATGGTACGGAAGTTTGTACCCTTAGCAGTCAAAATGGTGTAGCAGCGGAAGTGCAAGCAACCAATAAGACAAGGATAGAAAAATACGACCGTGTCACCGAATTACCTGATGGGACGGTGGTGAAAGAAGGGTGCGTAATTTATGAAACTGCTGCTTCCATCCAATTGCCTGATGGCAGTTCTTGTATGGGGAATGTGGTGATGATTCGACCCGATTCGCCTAGTGCTGATGTAGCAGTTTTGGAAGTATTACAGCTAGATATGTCGAATACGCCTGCTTTTACGATAAGCAATGAGCAAAAAGGAAATGCAAACAAACAAAAGAGAAGAGCCTACATCAATTGCTTGAGATTATGTCAGAATGCTGTTACGAATTTAGCGCGTTTTTTGTGTATTCGTCTTTGTAAAATGACCTATCAATCCGCAAAAATCCTGTGTCAATCTAGCAATGCGAGATTCAATTTTGATCCTTCAAGTGATGAAAGTGGAACCATTCAATATATTGAAGACCAACCTTTTTCTCTTAGTGCTGGACTTTATGATAGTGATACACAACTTTTCATGGATGATCCTACAGCTATTCTTCATGTTGGCTTTTACGCTGTTCCTTTGGAAGATGTCTATAATACTCCAGATGCGGATATGCTTCAATGGATGCCTTTGGGAGAAGGAATTTATGCTGGAGACGGGCAATATACTTTTCCCTTTGATCCTAGAATGCTTCCTGCACAAGAAGGGTATCTGTTTCGTGCAGAAATTATTGATAGAGAATTGAATGTAGAGGAAGATTATACCGTCGCTTTGCAACGTCTTCCAGGGTTTCAAGCTACACTTTTCCTACACGGGCCTTATGATGCGGCATCTAGCCTAATGCATGACGACTTGCGCGCACAAAATTTCCTTCCTTTGGATGAGCCTTACAGTGATTTAGGCTACAGCTATAATCCTCCCCTACCCACTAGTGGCTATTCACTAGCACCCGAAGTACTTGAAATTGATGATAGTACCGCTATTGTTGATTGGCTGATCCTTGAATTAAGGGATGCCGTTGACCCAACTATTATTTTGGGCTCAAGGCCAGGTTTGCTTCGTAGAGACGGCCAAATCGTAGATATTGACGGTCGTTCTACGCCTACGTTTGAAGCAGTAGAAGGAGGAATGTACTACATCGCTATACAACATCGAAACCACCTACCAGCTATGACCGCGAATCCTGTACTAGTAGATGGTTCACTTCCTAGTTATGATTTTTCAGAGGCTTCGCTACATTTTTCAACACAAGCCCTCAAAGAAATCAATACTGGAATTTATGGGATGACAAGTGGCGATACGGATGGCAATCAGCAAATAACGGCTAGTGATCGTGCAAATGCTTGGAACGAACGAAATCAAACGGGCTACTTAAGTTCAGACGTAGATATGACCGGAAGTACAAGTGCTAGTGATCGAGCAATTACTTGGAATCATCGGAATTCTACTTTCCTGCTGCCCTAGCGTGGCAAGTAGAAAGTAGAGGGTATAGCGTAGAAATACCCTAACGCATTGACCTTTAGTAAGAAAATCGAAAAAACTTCTGCTTTCTACCCTCTACAAAGTTTTGCCAAACCCTAACAGACCTTTATTTTTTGAAATGTGTGGGAGTTATCGGTTAATTTTTAAGTTAACTGATAACAGCACCACTTAAAATCAATTTATTATGAACAATATACGACTTCATACACTCCTTTTTCTAGTAACAATATTACTAGGATACAATACTTCTTTTGCACAAGCATTGACGACAGTAAGCGTTGAAAATCAAGCAGTCATTGGGACTGATTTATATTTCGATGTTTATTTAAGAACTACAGCAGGAAGTAGTGATGATTTGTACTTAGGAGATTCAGATTTTCTATTCAATTTTAATCATGGGAATTTCACTTCACCAACATTGACAAAAGTGCCCAATCCTAGTCCTATAGCTCCTTTTGCACAAAATGGATATTGTACGTTTACTTCAAGAACTTATACTAGTATTATTGATCTATCGACAGCAGCAGTTGTGCAGAAAGGTTATTATGACAAGACTAGTACAACCATTAGTGATAACAAACTGATCATTAGTGTCAGCTCGCCAACGCCTTCTGACGGGACAGCTTTCAATGAAATGTTGGCTAAGATTGATGGTACATTGTTAACTCATCGACTTGGACGATTCAAAGTGAGTGGAATTAGTAATCCAACAGGTACTGCGGGATTAGCTTGGATTGGTTGTGTAGCTGGTTCGAGTACAGAATTGCATACGATGGTTGATAGTGCCCCATTCCTCCAGACCAAAATCGCCTGTGGAGACTTAACCACCATTAACAGTATCAATCTTCTTTTACCTGTTGAATTATCGAATTTTGAAGTAAAGAAATTAGGTCGAAACCAAAGCAAGCTGAATTGGGTGACTGCCTCCGAAATGAATGTCGATTATTTTACAATTCAACGTAGCCAAAATGGTGAAGATTGGAAAAAACTTGGCCAAGTGGCTGCTAAAGGAAATAGCACGACAAGTCAAGCTTATGAATTCATCGATGCCCATCCTATTTCAGGAATCAATTATTACCGATTGCGTATCGTAGATGAAGATGGTGTATTTGAAAATTCAGAAATTGTTGCTCTTCGCTTTTCGGAAGAAGGAAGCCATTCAACCATAAATCTATTTCCAAATCCTGTTTCCAATACCTTGACTATTGATTATTCAAAAATAGAATCGACCATTTCCTTCGTTCGTATCTTGGATGTAAACGGACAAGTGATAAAAGAGCGCAATGTAGAAACCAATACCAATCAGCAGCTTTTAATAAACGTTCATGATTTATCCGCTGGAATTTACTTCGTATCTTTAATAGGCCAAGAGGCAATCATTTCGCAGAAATTTGTGAAGCGATAGCTTTTTTACTGCCTAATGTGTAGTGGTAGCATTTCTGTTTCTTTTGTCCAACTTTTGTAGGGGGAAGAAACGGAAATGCTTTCCCAAATTTATCCAAAAAAAGATTTTGCCCTATGAACATTATTATAACTTACTATCAACGTATTTTTCTAGCTATCACACTAGTAATGAGTGTTTTTTCAAGTAGCGCACAGGTAAATGTCCAAGACTCCTTGGCTCTAGTGGATTTTTATAACAGCACGAATGGTGATGAATGGAATGATAATTCCAATTGGCTTAATGGCCCAGTGGATACTTGGATTGGAGTTGTTTTAGATCAGCCTAATAGTGGGGATAGGGTAATCGGTATTGCTTTGCCTGAAAACAATCTATCGGGAAGCATTCCAAATTCCATCCTTATGTTGGACATGCTATTTTTTTTAGAAATTCCTTTTAATAATATCACTACCCTACCAGATTTGTCGTCCTTGAATGCTACTTTAAATGTATTAGATGTAGCTGGTAATAGATTGAGAATTAACGATATTGCTCAGAATCAATTTCCTCAAAATTACAACTATTCACCTCAGTTTGTAGGCATGGAACAAGATACCTTGGTTTGTGAAGGCGAATCGATTTTAATTCCATCTTTGCTAGAAGCTACCCAAGGACAACCTACTTGGTTTTACAATAATAATCCCATTACCAACACTTCCAACGTAACATCGAATGGGGGATTGTACTTTGAGTTTTTCGAAAAAGAGAATCAAGGATTTTATCATTGTGAAATAGCAGATAATTCCATTTTTCCACCCTTGGATATCATCCGTTTGCCCTTGGAAATCATTAGTTGTTGTCGGGATTCTCTTGGAGCACCTTTTTATTGCAATCAATTAATTGTTAAATTTCAAGATGGTGTAACGCCATTTACGAAGGAAGTCGTTCGAAATCAATATAAGGCCAGTTTGTTAGACTCTGTATTGTGTTTGGATATTGAGCTGTGGAGTGTGCCTGACAGTGTTTTTCTACAAGGAGATACCTTATCGACAATTGAGGAAATCAAGGACAGAACAAGGACACAAACCGAAATCGAAGAAGTCGATTTTAACCATTTTACTGAATTTGAGGAAAAGAAAAAAGCATTCAAAAAACGTAAACGGGCTAATTCTTCTTTAAAAAGAAGAATAAAGAAGGTGAAGGAAGGCCATAAAACGACTAGTGATAGTCTCCTAGTAGCGATTATCGATACGGGAGTAGATTATGACCATTTGGAGCTAACAGATTTAATGCATTACAATGATTTAGAAGTATTTGATGGAACAGATACCGATGGAAATTGCATTGTTGATGATGTTATAGGATTTAATTATGTCGATCCGATGTCTTCTGATCCGATGGATGATCACAGCCACGGTACACATATCGCAGGAATAATCGCAGATAGCTTGCCGGTGGGAACTAGCACTAGGATTTTACCATTAAAAACACATGATTATCATGGCCGAAGTTCGACATTTAATTTGATAAGTTCGATTTACTACGCTTGCCATAAGGGCGCACGGGTGCTTAATATTAGTAGTGGGTATGCTGGAATTGAATCGACTATTTTGAAAGGAGCGATAGCAATGGTAGGAGATAGCTGTGATGCCGTAGTAGTGACTTCTTCTGGAAATAAAGGCGTTGATAATGATATGCTTGCACATTATCCTTCTAGTTTCGACCTCCCCAATATCGTTTCTGTTGCTGCCTTAGATTCCGACTTAGATGAGCTGGCTTTCTATTCCAATTTGGGGTTGATTTCTGTGGATTTGGCTGCTCCAGGGACTTTTATTTCAAGCACACTGCCTGATAATGCTTATGGCGTGAAAAGCGGTACTTCCATGTCGGCAGGTTTTGTTTCTAGTGCTGCGGCCATTTTGTTGGAAGAATATCCTGAGATTCGTTCTGATGAATTGATTACTTGCCTATTTTCTTCTGTAGATCCTTTAGTTGATTTAGCAGGAAAGATGAGCACGGGAGGCAAATTGAACATTCCTGCTACTAGGACTTGCCTAGAGAATTTGGAGCCTGCATTACGTATTCGTTTTTTCCTAGAGGGGTCTTATATCGATGGATTGATGAAGGATGACTTGAAAACGGAAGGAGTTTTATCCACTGTTGAACCTTATACCGCGCTTGGTCATTCCCTCTCGAATACAGGCGCTGCTATTGCCCCAGATTTATTAGCAGCAGGAGGCGATTCTTCGATTGTAGATTGGGTTTTGGTGCAATTGCATGATAAAACGGATCGTTCCATTGTACTTGCTAGTCAAGCAGTAGTAGTGCTGGCAGATGGTCGATGCATTGGCCTTGATGGCCGCGAAGTTTTATCTTTTCCAAGTCTATCTTACGATGACTATTATGTGTCCATCATTCATCGAAATCATCTTCCACTAATGACACAAGATCCTATTCTAGTAGATCGATCTTATTCGCTAATAGACTTTACGAATGGAAGTGTGAGTTTGTATAAAGATAGTGCGCAAAAATCTTTCGGAGATGGAAATTGGGGAGCAGTAGCTGGTGATGCTGATGGGAATAGCAGCGTGAGTGCTAGTGATCGAGCAGCGACATGGAATGATAGAAATCAAACAGGCTATAAACGAAGCGATGTGAATTTGGATGGCAGCGTGAGTGCTGCGGATCGAGCCATTACTTGGAATAATAGGAATCGGGAGGGGGCATTACCATGAGAATGAGGAGAAAGAAGCGTGGGAAGAAGAATTTTTCTCACTCCGCGCTTCTTTTCTCCCACCTCAATTATCCTCTGCTAATTTCTTGCAGTTTTTGTGCATAAGCTTCGCGTAGACGTTGGCGGTCGTTGTTAAACGCTTGTTCTACTTTATCCAATATACCTTGATCGATAGCTTCATCATTGATACCAAACTCTTCGATTAAACCATCAAATTCGTCTTTTTGATTTTGGTTTTTGAACTGATCAACACCATTCTTAATCGCATCAAAAATAGCTCCTGGAGCGTTTTTTTGATCAGGATCATTTTGGTTTTGGATACGAGCTTTGTCGATTCCACCTTTTATTAGATCTAGAATAGGTGTAGTTCCGCCTTTTCCACGATTTAAATTCGCCTTTACGATTTGATCTTTTATAAGGTCAAAAACCTTCGGTGAAGCCGTTTCTTCATTCGGGTTATCACGGTTGTTAGCTTGTGCTTGTTGAACAGTATTCATCAAGAAATCTAATAATGGACGTTTTCTACGAGCCATGAAAATAATTTTTATGAGTTAAGAGTTAGGAATTAACCGTGTAAGGTAGCTAATAAAATACTACAAGTATCCACGACTTCAATTTCCAAATTTAAGACGAGGTGATGGGGATTAAGTAACGCGATTAGCCCCATGTTTTATGCACCTCAGCGCCCAAAAATAAACAAAACTGAGTAATAATGTTTGCTGGAAATTGGAATTGGAAATTTTGGAGAAACTATTCATTTGGTGTTCTTGAAGGTATTTTATAGTTGATAGCATTTGCTTCAAGAACTTACAATGTTGGGATTAATTTTATGGCTTATTTTCTTGTTAAGATAATTTTTACATTTGGGGGCAAAAAAATAATTTATGGAGAGAAGTGGGAACACAACTATATTTTCAATTCTTGATCCTTATCAAAGGTTATTTCTACCATTCAAGAGCGAACAATTAGCATTTAAGGGTGAAGGATACATTTGACCTAGTAAATAAAGTACTAATGTCCAAGGTTTCTCCGTTTAAAAAGTGAAAAAAAGTTGTTGAATTTATTGTAAACCAAATTCTTGCTAAACAGGTTCAATTTGTGCCAAAAACGCCTAATTTTAAGAAAAGATGGCTGTAGTAAAAAAAAGCCTAGCAATTTTTTATCACAATTGGGAGAAAAATGGTATAATTGCGGATAAACAAGAAAAAAGTGACTTTCTAAGGGGAAAAGAAGAGCGAAGGACAGAAAACCATAAAACACTATTGGCCAAAAAGTAAAACTTTATTTGGCTAAATGCTGCGTTTTTATTCGACCTTTGAGCGATGCAACTTATATCTTGAGAAGAATGGTTAGATTTTTTTCTTGTTTTGATTCACGCTCTTTCCCACTGAAGTTACAAAAAAGAACGTTTTATTTATGAAACTTATCATCAACGTAGTATTGGCTTTAGCCGTCATTGGATTAGCCGCTTTTCTTATTAAAGACATTAATGAGCCTATTGATTTTAAAGCTCAGAAGGATATGCGAGAAGCTGCGGTCGTAAATCAATTAAAGGAAATTAGAAAAGCGCAGTTGGCTTATCGTGGTATAACTGGTGCTTACGCTCCTACCTTCGATACCTTACGCCAGGTTTTAACGACTGATTCTTTTGAGATTGTAAAGATTTTTGGTAATCCTGATGACGAAAATGCAGAAATTACTCGAGAAATCGTTTTTGTTCCTGCTCTTGACTCTATTCAAAAGATGGGGTTAGTGCTGGATGACATAGAGAAAGTGCCTTATGGAGAAGGAAAAGATTTTCAATTAGAAGCTATGGTTATTGAGTACAAAAGTACTAATGTTCCTGTAGTAGAAGTGAAAATTCCTATCCGAGACTATATGGGCAAATATGCTGATGCTCGTTACATGCGTTACGATAACAAATATGAGCCTAATAATGCTCGTAAATTTGGTGATTTAACCAAACCTTCAACTGCTGGAAATTGGGAGTAAAAACTTACGATATACTGGAGGAAGGCTTTAGTAAGCATTCTTCATCAACTTATGACCTGTCTATCCTTGTCGGGATGGACAGGTTTTTTTATAGTATAAGTGATCGACAGCAAAATGTACTCGTCTTACGGTCATATACTTATCCGCCTCAAAACAATTATATCCAACTAAAATCGGATTTACAAAAGACTTTGTTGGATGATAGCTTGCTACGTTTGTCTTTTCGAAGTACCAAAATTGCTTTGGTTAGTTTGGAATCAACCCTTGTACCCTCATCTCTTTTTGATGAAGAAAAGACATCTTTATATTTAGAGCAGACGGTAGGGCAAGATCCCTTGAATACCATCAACACGGAATTCATTGAAGGGCTTGGAGCCAATAATATTTATGCTTTTAATTCCGCGATTCTTTCTTTGCTGAGAACCTATTTTCCGCAAGCCAAGTTTTACCACATTGCTACTAGTTTGATCAAAGCCTATCGAAGTTTGGCAGAGCATTCGAATGGGGCTCAGGTATACATCAATGTTTTGCAAGAAACATTTCAAGTAGCCGTTTTTGATGGCAAAGATTTATTGTATTACAACTCTTTTAATTATCGTTCTACTAAGGATTTTATTTATTTTGTTCAGTTGGTTTATAGCCAATTGAAACTAAAACAGGAGAAAACACCTATAAATATTTCTGGTGAATTAGTAGAAGAATCTGAGATCTATAAATTATTGTACCGTTACATTCGTAACATCCACTTTGTGCAATTACCTCCATTCTATCGTTTTGGAGAACGTTTCAATGCATTATCTAAGCATTTTTTCTATGATCTCTATAGTTTGAAACTATGCGAATAATTTCTGGGAAATTTGGAGGAAGAAGGTTTACACCACCTGCAAAAAACTGGCCTACCCGACCGACGACCGACATCTCTAAAGAAGGTCTTTTCAATATAATCAGTAACAATTTTGATTTTGAAAACCTTAAGGTCTTGGACTTGTTTTGCGGAACAGGAAATCATACCTATGAGTTTGTTTCGAGAGGTTGTACCGATGTAACATGCGTCGATAAATTTAATGGTTGTATTCAGTTTATAAAAAAAACAACCAAAGAACTAGGTATTGAAGACGAAGTGCAGATTGTAAGAGGAGATATTTTTAAATTTATCCCTAGGGCACAAGTACAATACGACTACATTTTCGCCGGTCCTCCTTATGGCTTAAAAACCATGGATATGATTCCTGATCTGATTTTCAAACATAATTTACTAAAACCCGAAGGTTGGTTTGTGATGGAACACAACCCAAATCATAACTACGAGAAGCATCCTAATTTTGATTTTTCAAGGAATTATGGTCAGACCATTTTTAGTGTATTCGTCATAAAAGGATAAAGCTAAATGTGAAAACCCAATATCAACAATGGACAACTCTTAACGATGTCTATTTCAAAACCCTAAAAAACAAAGAGTTAAATTGTTGCAAAAAATGCTAAATGATTAACTAATTTGGGGCGATTACTGCATTAGACATCGTTTAATTTTTTTGGGGCTCAAGCCACTGGTCTCCTCTTAACTCTTAACTACTCACTCTTAACTCTTAACTATCATCCTCTTATGGGTAATATCGCTGTTTTTCCAGGTTCTTTTAATCCACTTACGCTAGGGCATGTTGAAATTGTAAAGCGAGCATTGCCTATTTTTGATAAAGTCATTATAGCGATTGGCGTGAACAGTTCAAAGAAATACTTGTTTTCCTTAGAACAGCGTCTTCATTGGATTGAAGAAACTTTCAAGGAGGAACCTAAGGTCGTTGTCAAACATTATTCAAATCTTACTGCCGATTTTTGTAAAGCCGAAAATGCTCGTTATCTGATTCGTGGCTTGCGAAATACAACGGATTTTGAGTACGAAAAAACCATTTCTCAATTAAATGCAGTAATTGGGAATGACTTAGAGACTATCTTTTTTATCTGTAGTCCAGAACATTCCCTCATTAGTTCTTCTGTTGTTCGAGAAATCATCCGAGGAGGAGGAAATGCAGCCCAATTTCTGCCGGATGCTGTAAAATTGTAAGGAGGCGGTAGTGAGAAAACAAAATTTTCTTGTAATTTAATCTTTTCATTTACATATTTTTCCACTAAGATTTTTTATTTTCGGCCTTAAATTATTAAGCGATTAAAACGTGAATGTCTGATCAACGTTTACAAAAGCTACAAACTTTTTTAATCGCTTCATTATTAGTGATTAGCCATAAAATATATCAACAAATATCTTCATCATGTCAAACGCTTTTTTTCAAGTACCTATACCTTCCAATGAACCTGTATTGAGTTATGCGCCAGGCAGCGCTGAGCGTGCCGAATTAAAAGCTACACTCAAATCGATGAAGTCCTCTCAGATTGACATTCCTATGTTTATTGGGGGCAAAGAAGTTCGAACAAAAGAATTGGTGGCTATACGTCCACCTCATGAGATAGATCATGTGTTGGGGCATTACCACAAAGGTGATTCCAAGCATGTAAAAATGGCGATTAAAGCAGCTATGGAGGCTCGTGATGCTTGGGAAAACATGCCTTGGCAAGATAGAGCAGCTATTTTTCTCAAAGCTGCCGACTTATTGGCTGGCCCCTATCGGGCAAGAATGAATGCAGCAACTATGCTTGGCCAGTCAAAGAATGCTTACCAAGCAGAAATTGATGCTGCTTGTGAGATGATCGACTTTTTCCGATTTAATGTTCAATACATGACGGACATTTACTTGGATCAACCAGAAAGTAATCCTGGTGTTTGGAATCGTTTAGAATATCGTGGGTTAGAAGGTTTTGTCTTTGCTATTTCTCCTTTCAATTTTACCTCTATTGCGGCCAATCTTTGTGCAGCACCTGCTATGATGGGCAATGTGGTTTTATGGAAACCTGCTGAAACTGAAATCTATTCGGCTAAAGTTATCATGGATTTATTCCGCGAAGCGGGTTTACCTGCTGGTGTTATCAATTTAATTTTGACCGATGGTCCTGTGGCTGGAGATATTGTTTTTGAGCATCCTGATTTCGCGGGCTTGCACTTCACTGGTAGTACGAATGTCTTCCAGTTTATGTGGAAAACAATTGGCAATAATATCCATAAATACCGCAATTACCCTAGAATCGTAGGTGAAACAGGTGGTAAAGATTTTGTGATGGCGCATCCATCAGCCGATGTTGATGCTTTAGTAACGGCGCTTTCTCGTGGTGCTTTCGAATACCAAGGGCAAAAATGTTCTGCTGCTTCTAGAGCCTACATCCCGAAGAGTTTATGGCAGGAAGTGAAGAAGAAATTATGTGCAGATTTGGAGGGAATGAGCATGGGAACACCTGAGGATTTTACCAATTTCATCAATGCTGTTATTGATGAAAGGGCTTTCGATAAAATCAGCTCTTACATCGCAAACGCTAAGCGTAGCAAAGATGCAGAGATTATTGCTGGAGGAAATTATGATAAAACCAAAGGTTACTTCATCGAGCCAACGGTAATTCTAGCAAAAGACCCGAAGTATGTTACCATTTGCGAAGAGATTTTTGGACCAGTGTTGACGATTTATGTGTATGAGGATAAAAAGTTTGATGAAACACTAGAATTAGTCGATACGAGTTCTCCCTATGCACTGACAGGGGCTCTATTTGCTAAAGATCGCACCGTTATCAATCATGCATCTGCCAAATTGCGTCATGCGGCTGGTAATTTCTATATTAATGATAAACCAACAGGCGCGGTAGTCGGGCAGCAGCCATTTGGAGGTGCAAGAGCCTCAGGTACAAATGATAAAGCAGGCTCCGCCTTGAATTTATACCGCTGGATATCTCCTAGAACGATAAAGGAAACCTTTGTTGCTCCTAAGAATTACCGCTACCCATTTATGTTGGAAGATTAATTTATTTGATGGGACGCAATGCATTGCGTCCCATCAAATATCAAATAATGACGTCAAATTCATCATCATCTTCATCTACGACATTGCGCTCCATTGCTCGTCCAATAGAATTGCTCATTTCCTCAAAACGTTGGACAACTTCTTGAAGAAAAATTTCATCGACAATCGTTTTAACATCCTGAAAGTTGCTTATCGCAATGCTTTCCCTTAATTTGTACGTTTGTTCCAAGAGGTTATTCTCTAGCTTAATGGCTAGTTTATTGCCCATTTTGAAAATGGTGATTTTACATCTTGGATCATTGATTTCGCCAATAATACGCATATAGTTCTGATTTTGATTGCAAAAATAGTAAATTAATTATGGCAGAACTTATATGCCCCCCATGATGTTTAAAATACACAAAGAATAAGACAATGAATCGCTTCTATATACTTTCCCTACTAGGAATCCTTTCCCTTTTCCTAGCATGCGAAACAGAATACATCCCTGATATTCCCAACGATGAACCAGATATCGTGGTAGAGGGGTATATCGAAGCTGGTCCTAATGCTCGCCCCCCCTACGTTTTATTAACGCAAAGCACGCCTTTCTTTTCTACGATTAATGCAGAAGCGTTGAATGATTTATTCGTCCATGATGCCGTGGTCACTATCTCTGACGGGACGAACACCATTCCGCTTACCGAAGTTTGTTATAATGACC
This sequence comes from Saprospiraceae bacterium, assembly GCA_020631545.1. Taxonomy (GTDB): domain Bacteria; phylum Bacteroidota; class Bacteroidia; order Chitinophagales; family Saprospiraceae; genus JAHDHB01. The sequence continues at coordinate 26,733 of JAHDHB010000008.1, forward strand.
TATCCCCTGCCCAACAAGAACTTGTTGGAGAAGCACTTGGCCTAGGAGAGGCGGACAGTATTGGGTTGAATATCTGTGTCTATATTGAAGCCAATTTGGCTCCTGCCCTAGGCGAAGTTGGGAAAAGCTATGATTTACGTATAGAATTGGAAGACAAAGTATTAACGGCTACAACGACGATACCACAGATCGTACCAGTTGATTCTGTTCGCTATGTGAAATTGCCTGAAGAAGCCGATCCCACTCTACGAGAATTACGTGGTTTTTTGACAGACATTCCTGGTGTTGCGAGTTATTACCGTTATTTCACTCAACGAAATGCCGAGCCACTTTATCCTGGCCTTAATTCTGTCATCGACGACGTATTCTTTGATGGTCAATCTTTTGAATTTCCTATTACTAGAGGACAAGGAAGAACAGACATCATAGATTTTGATACCTTCGGTTATTTTTGGCTTGGTGATACGGTTACCGTAAAATTTTGTACCATCGATCAAAAACACTACGATTTTTGGAATACCTTAGAATTTAACACGGCTAGTGATGGTCCTTTTTCTTCCTTCACCAAGGTACAAAGCAATGTGGACGGTGGCCTTGGTGTTTGGGGAGGTTATGGCGTTTCTACTAAAACGATTGTGATTGAATAAGGCTAATTAAAAAGCCTTTATATAAGGAACGAATTTTGTATTTTTGCCGTTCAAACTAAGGAACTCCTTAGAGTCTTCCAACAAGTTTAGCTAATAATTAAATTTCAGGATAATGAGTAAGCACGGACGGGTATTAGTGGCCATGAGTGGAGGTATAGATAGCACAGTTACAGCCATGCTTTTGCACGAGCAAGGCTATGAGGTTGTGGGAATTACCATGAAAACATGGGATTACGCGAATTCTGGCGGGAATAAGAAGGAAACAGGCTGCTGTAGCTTGGATTCCATCAATGATGCGCGTCAAGTAGCGGTAGATCGAGGTTTTCACCACTTTATAGTTGATATTCGGGAAGAGTTTGGCAATTATGTCATTGACAACTTTGTGGATGAATATATGGCTGGCCGTACCCCCAATCCTTGTGTTTTATGTAATACACATATCAAGTGGGAAGCTTTATTGAAACGTGCTGATTCCTTGGATTGTGAGTTTATTGCTACAGGCCATTACGCTCAAATTCGTCAAGAAAATGACCGTTATTATGTAACGAAATCCGTAGATGAGCAAAAAGATCAGTCCTATGTACTTTGGGGCTTGAGTCAAGCTTGCTTGGAGCGCAGTCGTTTTCCTATTGGTCATATGAAAAAGCCAGAAGTTCGCCAATTGGCCTATGATTGGGGATATACTGATCTAGCAAAGAAGGGGGAAAGCTACGAAATATGCTTCGTTCCTGATAACGACTATAGAGGATTTTTAAAACGACAAGTAGCAGGATTAGAAGAAAAGGTAGCGGGTGGAAGTTTCGTGACCACTGAAGGAAAAACGGTAGGGACGCACAAGGGGTATCCTTTTTATACCGTAGGCCAACGAAAAGGCTTAGGCATTGCTTTGGGAGAACCTGTTTACGTTACTAAAATCATCCCTGAAACCAATACTGTTGTCCTAGGGAAATTAGAAGATCTTATTCGAAATGGGATGACGGTAGGTCAACTCAATTCCATGAAATATGCAGAACTACCAGAAAACATGGATCTACTAACCAAAATTCGCTACCACGACAAGGGAACGATGGCGAATTTGACGAATAAGGGAGAGACGGTAGAAGTCAACTTCCTAGCCAATGTAAAAGGTGTAGCCCCTGGGCAATCTGCTGTCTTTTATGAAGGTGATGACGTCGTAGGCGGCGGAATTATCCGAAGAAATGTAACCGCATAACGGTGTTAGCTGGTAATTTCAAAATTACCAGCTAACTACCTCTTCCTAAATGTTCAATCCATCTCCACCCTATACCTAGAATTTATAGAACTTCAATTTCATAATTCTGCTGTTATTTCCTACCATTCTTATTCCAATTTGAAATAGTAACACCACACGTTGATTAAAACCAACGGTATGCCCTCTCCTTCCCCCTTTTTTCAAAATTAATTCGCTTTATTTACAGATAATTAGCAAATTTTTCTTAGAATAGATCAAAATCTACTATTTTAACGCCCAAATTTGACTTTAGAACATAAGTGTATGTTTAAATTACGTTTTTAGGATAAAGAAAATGCTTTTAAACATGCTTTTGAACACAAGCAAAACAACGGTTATTATATGTCCATTCTTATTAAAAACGGCAGAGTAATCACGGGATCGGATGATTACATTGCAGATGTGTATATTGAAGGAGAAAAAATTGCCGCTATCGGTAAAGGTTTAAAAATCAATGCTGAACGGACGATTGATGCTACAGGAAAGTTAGTTTTTCCTGGAGCGATTGATCCACACGTTCACTTGGATATGCCATTTATGGGGACTTTTTCCAGTGATAGCTATGAAACGGGAACACTAGCTGCGCTTCATGGTGGGACAACGATGGTTATCGATTTTATCCTTCAAACACAAGGAAAATCATTACACCATGCACTAGAAGAATGGCAAGGCCGTTCAAATGGGAATTGCTATGGAGATTATTCTTTCCATATGGCAGTGACGGATTATAACGACGAGACGAGGAAGGAGATAAAAGAAATGATAAATGAGGAAGGGATTACTTCTTTTAAAACCTTTATGGCTTACAAAGGTGCTTTGATGATCGATGATGGTCAAATGGTGCAATTGATGAAAGAGGTGAAAGCCCAAGGAGGGATGGTCACTGTTCATGCAACTAATGGGGATGTGATTGATTCCTTGATAGCCAAGCATAAAGCGGAGGGTAAACTGTCTCCTTTATATCACTACCTTTCTCAGCCCGAGATCACCGAATCTGAGGCTTCTGGTCGTTTTGCGGATATGGCGCACTATACAGGGGTTCCTGCCTATATAGTCCATATGACTTGTGAAGGCGCTTTGAATGCTATTCGTCATGCTACGACGCGCAATCAAAAGGTATATGCAGAGACGTGTATTCAGTACCTTATTTTGGATGCTTCTTTATATGAAAAAGACTTTGAAGGTGCCAAATGGGTGATGAGTCCCCCGCTTCGTGAAAAGAAAGATCAAGAAGCCCTTTGGGCTGGTATCAATCAAGGCTTGGTACAAGTAGTCGCCACCGATCATTGTCCATTTAAGTGGGAACAAAAACTGATGGGGAAAGATGATTTCTCCAAGATTCCAAATGGTCATCCAGCTATTGAAAACCGAGTAGAATTATTGTTTTCTGAAGGTGTAAATAAGGGACGAATTAGCCTCAATAAATTTGTAGAGGTGCTTTCTACAAATCCTGCCAAAATCTTTGGTATGTATCCGCAAAAAGGCACTATTGGTATCGGTTCTGATGCAGATATTGTCATTTTTGATCCCAATGAAGAACATAAAATCTCTGCCAAAACACACCACATGAATGTCGATTATTCTGGTTATGAGGGTTGGAAACTGAAAGGCAAATGCAAGACGGTTTTACTTCGTGGCCAAGTAGCCATCGACAATGGAGAAGTGTGTATTCAAAAAGGATACGGCAACTTCATTAAGCGAGGAAAATCAAGAGGTTTTATATAATTGTAGAGGGTAGAAAGTAGAGTGTATTTTGACTTTGTAGATTTTCCTTTGGAAAATCTACAGACAATGACGATAGGCTGCTCTTCTATCTTTCTCTAGTAAAAACAAACCCAAGCATCGAATTAAAATCAAGATATATTGTTTGATTTCAGTGCCTTAATTGTTTTTAAGCACTAAATTGTAAAATTTGACAACTATGCCTAGAAAAGTAAAATCAGGTCTTATACAAATGAGTCTTCCAATTTCGGAAGGAGAAGGAACGATGAAGGAAATCATCGACGCGATGTATGACAAACACATCCCTTATATAGAAGAAGCGGGGAAAAAAGGCGTTCAGATTCTTTGTTTGCAAGAAATTTTTAACACTCCATATTTCTGCCCAGGACAAGATCGTGCTTGGTATGCATCAGCAGAGGCGGTGCCTGGTCCAACAACAGAAAAATTGGCGCATTATGCCAAAAAATATGAAATGGTCATCGTTGTACCTATTTATGAAAAGGAACAACCAGGTGTATTATACAACACCGCTGCGGTAATCGATGCAGATGGGAAGTACTTGGGCAAGTACCGCAAAAATCATATCCCACACACTTCAGGTTTCTGGGAAAAATTCTTTTTCAAACCAGGCAATTTAGGCTACCCTGTATTCGAAACCAAGTACGCCAAAGTTGGAGTTTATATCTGTTACGATAGGCATTTCCCTGACGGTGCTAGAGCTTTAGGCTTGAATGGCGCTGAAATCGTTTACAATCCCTCCGCTACGGTAGCTGGGCTTTCGCAATATCTATGGAAACTAGAGCAACCTGCGCATGCTGCTGCGAACGGCTATTTTATGGGCTGCATTAATCGTGTTGGAGAAGAGAAACCTTGGAATTTAGGCCGTTTTTATGGCACATCTTATTTTGTGGATCCAAGAGGACAGATTTTCTCGCAAGCATCTGAGTATGATGATGAATTGCTTATTGCCGAGTTTGACTTAGATATGATAGATGAAGTACGATCTACTTGGCAGTTCTTTAGAGATCGCAGGCCAGAAACTTATGGGAAGTTGGTCGAGTTATAAGCGATAATTGCAAATAAAATGGTGGATTGAAAATGCTTTCAGTTCATCATTTTAGAGTTAGATGGACAAGGATAATTTGGAGTTAAGCCTTCTTTTCGTATCAAATAAATTTTGATTTGGTTAAATAACGAGCCTTTTTATCATTTTTTTGCTTTTTTTTGAAATAAAATGGCTTACTTCATTGGTTTAGGTAATATTTTTTTGTCCTTCTACATTTTTCATTATACTTTTGCAATAGATAGTTTATATTATTTAGATAGAAAACAACCATTTATATGCCTGAATATAATAGACCGACGACGGAGGAGGAATTGAAAGCCAATTTCGGTCAACTGAAACCTTTGATGAACGCAACGATGGCGTATTATGAGAGCTCCCGTTGTTTATATTGTTATGATGCGCCTTGTGTGCAAGCTTGTCCTACTGGAATTGATATCCCTTTGTTTATTCGCCAAATTAATAATGGTAATGTAGATGGAGCGGCAAAAACCATTTACGATTCCAATTATTTTGGGAATGCCTGTGGGAAAGTATGTCCTACTTCCGAGCTTTGTGAAGGTGCTTGTGTTTATAACAAACAAGACGTTAAACCTATTGAGATTGGCAGACTTCAAAGTTTCGCTACTCAACAAGCAATGGCTTCCAACAAGCAATTTTTTAAACCTGGAAGACCAAATGGGAAAAAGATTGGTATTATTGGGGCGGGGCCTGCCGGCATTTCTTGTGCCTGTGAGTTGAGATTATTGGGGTATGAAGTCGATATTTTTGAAGCCAAATCAAAACCTTCGGGCCTTGCAGTTTATGGTTGTGCTCCCTATAAAATAACCAATAAAGAGATCTTTGAAGAGATGGACTATCTTCAAGGGCAATTTGGTTACACCATTCATTTCAACCATCCTATTACGACTAGAGAGCAATTGGATGAAATGGAAATTACCTATGATGCTATCTTCTTAGCTATCGGTCTTGGGGCTACCAATACCTACAACCTTGCTGGTGTAGATTTGAAAAATTGTATCGGTGCAACCGAATTTATTGCTCAACTCAAGATTGACCCATTAAATACCATAGTTGGAAAAAAAGTAGTAGTGATTGGAGGAGGAAACACTGCAATGGATGCCGCTTCGGAATCGGCTAGATTAGGTGCAGAAGAGGTCATTCTTGCCTACCGACGTAGCAAGGAAGGAATGGGCGCGTATCCTTTTGAGTATGTACTAGCAAAAGGTGCGGGGGTAAAAGGAGTGTTCAGCGTTTCTCCTGTCTCTGTAGAAGGAAAAAGCACCGTGAAAGGCATTAAGCTTATTCGTACCGAAGAGGATGAAAAAGGATATCTTTCCAATATCGAGGGCAGCGAATTTGTTGTAGATTGTGATATGGTCATTTTGGCTACAGGGCAATCTAAGAAAACCAAGTTCCTCTCCATGATCGAAGGTTTGAAGATCGATAAACGTGGACGAATTAAAATTAATTCAAATACGGGACAAACGAACAATCCAATGTATTTTGCCTCAGGAGATGCTGTAAATGGCGGTGCAGAAGTCGTCAATGCTTGTGGAGAAGCCAAAAATTCAGCACGCTCAATTCATCGCATCTTACTCAAGCACGGAACGATGAAGAAAAAAGATCAAGAGTAGTCTTTAACTCCTGACGCCTTATTTAATCAACAATTCTCAATCAATATACACATGGCCGATTTAACGACCAACTTAGCAGGAATAAAATCTCCCAATCCCTTTTGGCTAGCTTCCGCGCCTCCTACGAACTCTGGCTACCAAGTCATGAAAGCTTTTGATGAAGGCTGGGGAGGTGCAGTATGGAAAACCCTTGGTGTTCCCGTTGTCAATGTTTCGAGTCGATATGGTAGTGTAAATTACCGCGATAAGCGAATGGTTGGGTTCAACAATATTGAGCTGATTACGGATCGTCCTTTAAAAGATAACCTTCGTGAAATCGAAGAAGTCAAAAAATACTTTCCTAATAACGCTGTTGTCGCTTCCTTGATGGTCGAAACCAAAGAGCAATGGCACCAAATCGTCAAAGATGTCCAGAATGCTGGTGCAGATGGCATTGAGTTGAACTTTGGTTGTCCGCATGGTATGTGTGAACGTGGGATGGGTTCAGCCGTTGGGCAAGAACCTGCTGTATTACAAACCATTGTAGAATGGGTGATGGAAGTGGCCAAGGTACCTGTTATCGTTAAGCTTACACCGAATATCACTGATATTACGGAGCCTGCCCTCGCAGCGGTGAAAGGAAAGGCCGATGCCATTTCCTTGATCAACACCATTCAAAGTCTAATTGGGGTAGACATCGACAACTTCGTCCCCTACCCGATTGTCGATGGGAAAAGTACCAATGGCGGCTATTGTGGCCCTGCCGTGAAGCCTATTGCCCTCAATATGCTAAAAAATTGTGCGCAAGCGCCTGGCATGAATCTTCCTATCTCAGGAATCGGGGGTATTGAAAACTGGCGAGATACCGTTGAGTATATGTTGCTTGGTGCAACGAACGTCCAGATTTGCACGGCTGTCATGCACTTCGGTTTTGGCATCATTCGTGACCTGACCTCTGGCCTAGAACGTTATATGGACGAAAAAGGCTTCAAAACAACCGCCGAAATGGTTGGAAAAGCCTTACCTAACGTCAAAACATGGGAAAATCTTAACCTTAAATATAAAGTAACAGCAAGCATTGACAAGGACAAATGCGTTGAATGTCAATTGTGTTATACCGCTTGCGAAGATGGCGCTCACCAAGCTATCGGTTTACCTAAAGATGGTAGTCGAGTCCCTTACATCATCGAAGATAACTGCGTAGGATGCAATCTTTGCTCCCTAGTTTGCCCTGTAGAGGACTGCATTACTATGGAGCGTAGAGATGATGGAAAAGAGCACGAAACATGGAAAGAATGGATGACAGAGGATAAAGCTCCTACCACTTTCGACGATGATCGTGCAGGAGGAAAACACCACTGGGTACCTAAACCTACAGATGCCCTAAAACATTAAGCTCTGTTCACAGGTAATTTCCAAGTTCTCTGTGAACTAACTACTCCGCCACATAAAAAAAATGAATCCTAAATTTTTAGGATTCATTTTTTTAGTATTAAGCGCAAGACCTGCGATTTTTGCAAAAAATGGGAGGTCTAAATGAGATTGTCGTACCAAAAGTCGCCTATAGATTTAATTGTAAGGTAGTTAAAGAGAGACGAATGTTTCGTTTGCCATCCCTCAGGCCTTCCATTTTTTGCAAAAATCGCAGGTCGGGCTCCTACACCAGCATTCCCTTAAGATCGGCAGGAGAATAATTGATCGATTTCAATGTTTTATTATCAGATTTTCGATAGACCAAGTAAAGCCCATCGATTTCCTTATAGTAGCTTTCCGTTCCATCCTTTTTCTTGTAATGCGCTATAGTCGCTAAAGCCTCTTCTTCAGTTTTACAAGCCTTGCTCATATTTGAGCGCTGAACCTCTTCAAATAAATCCTTGAATTTCCCCCCCAATCCAAATTCTAAAACAGCTCCAGAAAGAACATATTGAATATCACAAAGCGCATCAGCTACTTCCACAATATCCTTATTTTCAATAGCCTCCTGCAATTCTTTCAATTCCTCTGCAATCAAAGAAACTCTAAGTTCACAGCGTTTAGGAGAAGGAATCGTAGGCTGTTCTAATACAGGATGTTTAAACGTTCTATGGAATTCAGCAACTTGATTTAACGGATCGATCTTTTGCATTTAGCTTATCAATTATAGATGAAAGATATGGTTAAAAGTGTGCTTGGGCTTAAGCAAGGAATAGATATTCCTAAATTGAATCATTTGAAGTATTCGGAGAACTCAAAATTAGCCAATTTTGTTGAAATGCTTGTTTTTTTAATCATTAAATTCGTTTTTTTGTGTTGTATATATGAATAAAATTAGGGCAGCTAATCCCGCCATCCGTTTGTATTCGCTACTGTCTCAGATGGTTCAGCATAAGCATCTGCCTGTCTTCCTAAACGTCAGCCAGCCACATACCTTGCTTCGCACATCTTCATCAGCACCTTATATCACTACTGTCTGGGCTGCTACAGCATTCCTTTAAATTAGTTTTTAGTAGTTAAAGCGAGAGAATTAAGTCTCAAGTTGATTATTTTTAGGTTTATTCATGATGTAATATATTCGATTTTAGTCTCGAATTATATTACATAAAAAGCCCCGATTCCTCCTAAGAACAATCGGGGCTTTATCACTATAAGGCACCTAACTTGATAGGGCTTTTTTGAAAATTAGAATTGATTCTCAAAGAAAAAAGTCCTTTGTCTTTTGTCCTTT
>JAHDHB010000421.1 GCA_020631545.1 Saprospiraceae bacterium
TAAATGATTGAGTATGTTTTTCATTGTTTAGTTTTTTTTGCCACAAAGAGCACAAAGAACACAACTTTTTTGGCGTAAATTATTGCCACATAGGCATAAAGACACATCGATTTTGACGGATATAATTCTCCATCCTCCATTCTCAATTAGCCCCTCAGCCAATTGGCAATCATTGTTTTGCCGTGTGGGGTGAGGATGGATTCTGGGTGAAATTGTAGGCCGTGTACATCGTATTTTTTGTGCGAAAGTGCCATGATACGGTCTTCTTCGTCCTTGGCCGTCACTTGAAGTTCTTCTGGGAAATCCTCTGCGGCTACCATCCATGAGTGGTAGCGCCCAGAATCAAAATTGCTGGGTATGCCTTGAAAATAAGGGGTTTCTGCTTGGGTGACTAGGGTATTGAGTGCTAGGCCGTGGCAGACTTCTTTCATATTGATAAGCGTTCCGCCAAAGCTTTCTGCTATGCCTTGGAGCCCTAGACAAATACCTAGGATGTTTTTGCGTGGAGCATACTTTTGAATGACGTCCATCATGATTCCTGCATCTTTGGGGACTCCAGGACCTGGGCTTAGTAGAATTTTATCGTATTGTTCGACATCCTCTAGGGAAATGGCATCGTTGCGGTAGATGTCCATCTCTGCCCCATAACCTAGTTCACGGATCAGGTGTACAAGGTTGTAAGTGAAGGAATCGTAATTATCTAAGACTAATATTTTCATTACTTTGTCAATTGAAAATTTGGCGTATAAAAAAAGTAAAACAATTGTATTTTTTGCCACTAAGAGCAGATTAAGTAAGTGTTCGTAGTTGACCGTTTAGGCGTATTTTGAACCATATAAGACATATAAGACACACAAGTTCTAGCGTGATAATTTGGACGAAGAAGGACATATAAGGAGGTCGTAGACCTTTTAAGAACACATAAGAACGAAAATACGACAAAAATGACCTTCACAATACCATAGTAATCAACACCCCTACTTGTAATTTCGTGTTTTAAAAAAAGTAAAACACAGTTTTAGACGATAAATGTCCCTATACGCTATACTTTCTACCCTCTACTATAATAGCAGCTTAGCTGCGTTAGGATTAGGCAATTGTTTCCGCGAATTCGATGGCTTTTCTGAGTGCTCGAAGTTTGTTGTTGACTTCTTCCAATTCACTTTGTGGGTCGCTTTTGAAAACAACGCCTGCTCCTGCTTGGTAATGGAGGACATTATTTTTGCTAAAAAAGGAGCGTATCATGATGGCTTGGTTGAAACTGCCGTTGAAGCCCATGAAACCGATGCAACCGCCGTAATAACCTCTGCTTGTGGGTTCGTATTCGTCAATAAGTTGCATGGCGCGGTATTTTGGAGCGCCTGAAAGTGTGCCGGCGGGGAAGGTATCCGCTACGAGCTGCAATGGATTGGCGGATTGGACATCTCCAGTGACTTTGGATACTAAATGGATAACGTGGGAGAAGTATTGAATTTCCTTAAAGGTTTCTACTTCAACGTTGTGTCCGTGGCGGCTGAGGTCATTTCTGGCTAAATCGACGAGCATGACGTGTTCTGCGGTTTCCTTGGGATCAGCGGCGAGTTGCTTGGCGAGTTCGGCATCTGCTTTATCATCTCCTGTACGCTTGAAGGTGCCTGCGATGGGGTGAATGCTTGCCTTGTCTCCTTGGATAACGATTTGAGCTTCAGGAGAAGAACCAAAAATCTTATAACTGCCGTAATCGAAATAGAATAAGTAGGGTGAAGGATTGATGGAACGCAGGGCACGGTAAACGTTAAATTCATCTCCTTTAAAGGCTTGTTCGAAGCGACGGGAGAGCACGATTTGGAATACATCGCCTAATTGGCAGTGCTCTTTTCCTTTGCGGAGAATGCGGAGGAAGTCTTCGTCGGTTTGGTTAGAGCTTTCGTCTCCTTGTGTTTTGAAGGGGTAATCGTTGGCGGTGGTCTGTCGTATTTCATCCACAAAATTATCCAAACGGCTTTCCGTTCCTTCAAGTCGATGTTCGAAAAGATACAGTTCGTTATTAAAGTGATTGATGGCGACGACAAAACGGTAAGCTTGGTAGCAAATTTCAGGAATACGCTCTTTTTTTGGCGTTTTGGTCTGCAACTCTAAGGTCTCAAAATGCCGAACAGCATCGTAAGCGGTGTACCCGAACAAACCGTTGGAAATAAACTTGTAAGCGGTTTCTTCTGCTTGAAAACTTTGAGAGAATTGATAAAGCGCTTGAACGACATCCCCATGTTCTTTTGCTTGCGTTTGCTGTTCCTCTCCAGAGGGAAATGTCTGAGAGATGGTAGCCCCTAGTACCTCAAAACGGGCGATAGGTTCACAGCAGATGTAGGAAAAGCTGTTGTCGTTGGCTCTATAATCCGAGCTTTCTAGCAGTACAGCGTCGGCATAGCGATCACGTAAATTCAGATAGAGACTTACTGGCGTAATTCGGTCAGCCAGTTGCTTTTTCACCGCAGTATTTAGTTTAATCTTCTTCATTTTCAGTTCGTTTTTGCTTGTCTTGGAGTTCGTAGAATTTGACGTAAGGACATAAAAAAAGGCCTGCGAACAGCAGACCTAAAAGGTATAAGATATTATGATGGATAATCAATGTACATCATGAGGCTGTTCACTTGTCGAATTTTGACAAGTGCCACCAATTGGTTGTATGATGTAAATGATTGTTCATGTCTAATGATTATGAAGCAAACTTACCAAGTTTTTAAATACAAAGCAAGTTTTTAGCAAAAAAAAATGGAAAAAAGGAGGCACATGGGCAAAGTCCTCCTTTTCATCCGTGTCATTTCCTATTCTAAAAAGCTTTGATTTACAATGGACTCAACGGTGAATTAGCTGAATTTCTTGTTAGGGTAATGTTTGCTTAAAAAAAATAGGGTGCAGTTAGTCAGTAGCTAGCATTAGCGATTGGGAGATTTCGGGGGACAAAACAAATAAAAAAACAATTCAATCATTTCGGGGGTAGCATTTGAAATCATGCAAGTTTGCTTTCTCATCATCAATTAAGTCATTGAAATTCAGCAATATTTCTTCAAAAACACCTTTACAAAATCAAATTTTAATCCTTAAAATGAAATTTTCATTTCTCTATTTCAACTAACATAGTAAGGGGATACTACATACAAGACATATGTATTCGAGAAAAGGTTGCATCATTAAGAGTGATATTCTAAAAAAAACTTCATAATTTTTCGTAGAAGCTCTAGCGGAGGACATTGTGTAGGTCTTCTTCTCCTCTTTTTTGGCAAAGCTTCAAAAAGTAGTCAATGCTTCATTTGGGTTTTATTTTAATTTTTCTACAGATAGCCTCTAAAATTCGTAGAATCTTCCATAAAAAACATCTAATTTTGCGAATCGAAGAATAACAGCTATTTCTCAAAATAATTTACTGGAGATTAGCGTTCTAAAACTAAATACACCTAAATATCCTATGTCTTCAAAACTAATCGAATGCGTGCCTAATTTCAGTGAAGGACGCGATATGGAAATTATCAGACAAATCACGGATGTGATTGAAGAAGTCGAAGGGGTTAAACTGCTTGATGTGGACCCGGGTAAGGCTACAAATCGTACGGTAGTCACTTTTGTGGGTGAACCTGAGGCGGTTATTGAAGCAGCTTTTCGAGCGATTCGTAAAGCGGCCCAGGTTATTGATATGAGCAAGCATTCTGGTGAGCATCCTCGAATGGGGGCTACAGATGTCTGTCCATTCATCCCTATTGCTAATGTGACGATGGAAGAAGCGGTGACTTATGCTCAAAAGCTAGGAAAACGCGTCGGCGAAGAATTATCGATTCCGATTTATCTCTACGAAGCTGCTGCGTCTAAGCCTGAATGGACAAACTTGGCTACGATTAGAGCTGGAGAATATGAGGCTTTGCCTGAAAAATTGGCCAAGCCTGAATGGAAACCTGATTTTGGTCCTAGTACATTTAATGCTCGTGCTGGAGCTACGGTTATTGGTGCAAGGGATTTTCTTGTGGCTTATAATGTTAATTTGAACACGACTTCAGTGCGTAGAGCGAATGCCATTGCTTTTGATGTGCGAGAGAAAGGACGGGTGAAGACTAAAGGAGGAAAGGCCTTGACGGATAAAAAGGGGAATCAAGTCCGTATTCCTGGTGCTTGCAAATCGGTTAAAGGAATTGGTTGGTTTATAGAGGAATATGGGATAGCCCAAATCTCGATGAACTTGACTAATGTAAGTATAACTCCTTTGCATGTTGCTTTTGAGGAATGTCGTAAAAGTGCGAATAGACGTGGAATGCGCGTTACGGGGTCAGAGCTCGTCGGCTTGGTTCCTTTGAAAGTAATGCTTGATGCTGGTCGTTATTTTTTGAAGCAACAAAAGCGTTCTGTAGGGATTTCCGAAGAAGAAATCATCAAAATAGCGGTAAAGTCGATGGGCTTGGATGAATTGGGTGCTTTTGATCCGGCTAAAAAAATTATTGAGTACCAACTTCGCGATGCGGGTTTGTCGCCTTTGGTCAATATGAATTTGCGTGAGTTTGCCAATGAGACAGCTTCGGAGAGTCCTGCTCCTGGCGGTGGTTCTATTGCTGCTTATGTTGGTGCTTTGGGGGTTTCTTTGGCTGCGATGGTGGCGAATCTTTCTTCGCATAAGCGGGGATGGGATAAACGTTGGGAGGAATTCTCTAACTGGGCTGACCAAGGACAACAACTTAAGGATGAGCTACTTGCTTTGGTGGATGCGGATACCGCTTCTTTCAATGCGATTATGAATGCTTTTCGTTTGCCTAAGAAGACGGAGGCGGATAAATTGGCTCGTAAAAACGCCATTCAGGCTGCTACAAAAGGAGCGATTGAAATTCCTTTTAAGGTGATGAAAATATCCTTAAGTACTTTTGATGTCATTCTAGCAATGGCGGAGAAAGGGAATCCGGCTTCGGTAACGGATGCTGGCGTGGGTGCGCTTTGTGCTAGGGCTGCTGTTCACGGCGCTTACTTGAATGTACGCATCAATACAGGAGATTTAGAGGATAAGGCATTTGTCTCTAAGGTTTTGGAGGAAGGAAAGGAGATGATTAACAAGGCCAATGAATTGGAAGCAGAAGTGATGCGCATTGTGAATAGTAAAATGTAAGAATTAGGAATTACGAATTACGAATTAGGAATTAGGAATTAGGAGTGAGGAGTGAGGAATAAAGCGTGAACCTCTGTAGTTATAGTTATCGGGATAGGAATTGGAGTTCTATTGATGACGTTTTATTCCTTGCTCCTATTTTTTAAGAATATAAAGTGCTATGGCATCTTTTTCCTTTAAACAGTTTCATATTCAGCAGGATAGGGCTATGATGAAGGTGGGTACAGATGGGGTTTTACTTGGCGCATGGGCGCAATGGCCTTCTTGCTGTAAACGAATATTGGATATAGGAACGGGGACGGGATTAGTGGCGCTGATGCTAGCGCAGCGATGTGGGGAAGCAGCTATTGACGCAATAGAAATTGATGATAGTTCCTTGCTTGATGCTCAGGTGAATGCCGTACAATCTCCTTGGAAGGAGCGCTTGCATTTTTACTTGGGGCGTATTCAGGACTACGCCACTCGCTCAGCACATTTGTATGATTTAATTGTGAGTAATCCTCCTTTTTTCAAGGCTGGAGTTGCTCGAAATTCAGCTCGTCATACCTTGATGCTTAGTCATGAAGAGCTAGTCGATGCTGTCGTGAGGTTACTTACTCCAAAGGGATATTTTTGTTTGATTCTACCGTTTCAGGAGGGCAGGGATTTTATAGCACTTGCCAAATCGAAAGGCTTATGGCTCTGCAAAACCACAGAGGTTTCATCTACTACCAATAAGCCACCACACCGATTATTAATGCAATTTGGGCGGGAACAGTGTTCTTGTGTTCAAAATAAACTACACATTAGCAATAACCAATCTTATTCCCCAGATTTCATTGGTTTAACGAAAGATTTTTACTTAGCGATGTAAGGTCTTTGGGCTTCGAATTCTGTGTTTTTGGTGCAGAAAATGAAATGTGAATTTGTGGTTTTGGCGATTTTTTAACCATATAAGACTCAAATTAGTGATCCGCGATAGCTATCGGGAGTTAGGCGTATTCTGAACTACATAAGACATGTAAGGCTTATAAGTTTTGTCGAAATAACTTGAACGAAGAAGGACATAGAAGGAGGTCCTAGACCTTTTAAGAACATATAAAAACGAAAAAACGGTCAAAAAAAATCTTTGCAACTAATTGTAATTCAACACCTCTACTTGTAGTCTCGTGTTAAAAAAACAACAAAATGGACGCATGTAGTACAGGATGGAGAAGCCATAGTAACTACCATTACGATGACACCTCA
>JAHDHB010000422.1 GCA_020631545.1 Saprospiraceae bacterium
AACCCAAAAAGCTCAAAAATAAATAATAAAAGGGTTTTTATCTAAATATCATTTATTATTTATAGAAATTACGTACAAAAATACAAAAACATACATAAATCAACTACACAACCCTCTGTTATTCTTTCATTAAAGCAAAGGAGTGCTTTTTATGCGAAGAATGTGGCTAAAGGTAAAGAAGCTATAAAATCATTATGGGAATAGGGCTAAACTTAACTGCCTCAGCAGAAAACAAAAATGCGAAACAAGGTAATCACATGTTACAAAAACTGTTTTACTAGCAACAAAGCCTTTTTAAGTTTATTCCTTGTCCAATCATATCCAAAAGAACGAATAAGCGTAGGATTCAAGTATATACAAATAATATTTTCCAAACCAATATCATTTTGCTCGTATTTACTGATATATCTCATCGACCAACTTGGAAACAGACGGTCTTTTTGCTTCCCTAAATGAAATTCATTAAGAATTTCATGTCTAGGGTCTTTCCTTATTTTTTCCATCAAGGATAAAATAGCTTCTTCCTCTCCTTCTAGATATTGTACAAATACATTAGTTCTAAGACTCAAAAAACCTGTAATTCCATACCTTTCATTATAGGCAACAGCACTCCCCACCAGAAGTTCTAAGTCTTCTTCCGTCAAAACCATATGAACCTTACTTTGGTAAATCAAAGAATGCATAGGGAGGGTGCTAAAGGAACCAGAATAAAATTAAAAAAAACAAACATCTTTAAGTAACTAGAAAGGCTACAATTTAATAAAACAAAATGAATTATCAAATTTTTAAGAATAACAAAGAAACAAAATATACTTTAAATATTTATCCGTAAATCATCGCCAAGGGATTCCTTTTTAAAAAATCATAAAAATTTGCTTAAATATTATGACGAACAAAAACAATCAAGACAGATATTACACAAATCATAATGTCAACTACTATTATTCTTTGCTCAACATGGGCGAATATTTAGAAAAAATTCTTAGTTCATTAAATTAAAAAACAAAAAATACTAGCGAAAGGGATAAAGGAACGTAAACAAAGATGAAGCCTTTCGTAAAAATGGATACGTCTATACTTTATGCTAAATTCAACCAATCCAGTATACCAATAGTCGTAAAAACGATATTATCAGCATCCTTCTTTTGAGCAAGAACTAAGTCTCTTTTAAAGCTTTCCATTAGCTCAAAACGTTCAGACTCTATGATAAACAACATTCTTTTTAAATACTTCAAGATTAAATTTTCTGGTTCAAAAAGTCGCTTGTTTTTTATAAGAAACCGCCGAGTACTTTGCAGTAGCGATTCTGTAAAAGCCTCATTGCCCAGCTCATAATGGCAAAGAATAGCAAGCAACTTAGCATACCCCACCACAAAAGCGGGGCCACCAGAAGCTTCTTGGTCAATTTTTTCAATTTTATTCGTCCAATCCAAACAAGCGTTCCATTCTCTTTTCCAAAAATAAAGCAAAGCTAAACCAAAGCTAAAGCGAACATTTCTATCAATCGACAGCCCTGCATTTTTATATTTATTCACCCCTTTTTCGATGTCAGGCACGAGCTTTAATCCCTCTTTTATGTTCTTAGAATTAACACAAATGCCTAATTTGGAGCCATATTTGATTTCAAAAATGCGTTGTTCAATAAAGCGATTGAGTACAATAGAACGATACCTTAAGGCTTCCACTTTCTCCAGCACCTTGTTAGCATCATCGTATTTTTCTTGAGCAATATAAATGGTAATACTATTATTTAAAGCTTTAAGATATTCATTGATGTTCTCTTCTAGAAACACAGGATGTTCTTCCAAAAAATCGACATGTTCTAAAGCACTTTTCACCGATTCATCCATCTTTTTTATACAATAATAATAAATCGTATGAAGCAGAAATTCAAAATGCTTCGACTTTATCGTCATTGATTCCTTATCAATTTCTTTTTCATAAATTGCCATAATTCGATGAAATTCAGCAAGTTTTTCCTCCGTTTCTGCAGTTCCTCCTGTTCTAAACAAGTAAAATATATCGTTATAAATTTGCTCTAGCTGGTATTCTTTTAAGATGCTATTCCGAATAGCCGTTTTTTGTTCAATGATTTCATGTACTTTTTCTTTGAAAGCTTCTGCTTTCAGGATTCTTCTATAAACATCCGTTTTCCGATCTAATATCTTCAACAGAATCAATAAATTATCCGAATCCTTACAACATTTTTCCGCTTTCTCTAAAGAGCTTAAAGCTGCTTTGATCAAACCACGATTCATTAAAATATCGGCTTCGTCAAAATATCTTGAAACTCGAAATGGCGTGTATTTTTCTTGGTATTGATTTCTAAGAGAAGATAAAATGATGTGAAATAGTTTATTCTTTATAACTGGAAATTGCTTTTCCAATTTATAAGGAACGATGTATTTAGAACGGATGTAGGCAATGTCATATGCGTCTAATTTATCAATAACTTCAAAGAGTTTTACATAGACATTCACCTTCTTCGAATAGCGCTGTGCAAACAATTTGAAGGCTCTCTTCTCTCCACTCGTCATGGTTTTTATTAATTCGAATAAATTATTCCTGGCCATAGCAAATAACATTTTTACTACAACACCAGCTTACCAAAAACAAGCCTTTTTGCATTTCAATTAACATTTATAAAATATTTTTCACTAAACTTTAAAATCAAAATCTCCATTAGAGCATATTTAAAGTTAGTAAAATATTGTGGCTTTCACAATGGCCTTGTGTTAGAAGCATAAAACATCGCGACAACATGAGCAGTAAGGAGTAAGGATGAGTCTATAAATACTTTTTCAAATGTTTCAGGAAGGTATCTTGGCTCGCTAGAGAAGGTAGTAGCCTTCGAAGTTCTATAGCAATAGTAGAAAATAGGTTTCTCCCCCTCACTTCCTTAAAATAAGACAACTCCCAATTCCTATCACAGACTACTTAAAAGATAAGCCGATCATTTTCAAAAATGTAGTACAGTCTTCAGGCGCTGTAAGGATAGGCATTCTTTAGGCAAGACTTCCAATTGGAGCAATGTTTTCTCCTTTCGGCCACCTTTGGGCGTTTTGCGGAAAGTTCCACTGTTAATAACTCCGAGGTCGCCATTATCAAGGAAAGCAATAATGGTATTTTTTGCTCTAGGATCAAAATTTAACTCATTGCCAAGGTTCGCGATAACTTTATTATTCGTTTCATCTAAAACGTAAGCTGTTTGCACTTGATGAACGATACCTTCATGATCAACATATTGAGCGGCAATACTTTCCCCATCACGCAACTGGAGTTTATTGATCGAAAGAATACCGAACTGAGAAACCGTTAGCTCACGCCTAGTTTTTTCATTTTCAACATGTACAAAGCCTCCAGCAGGTCCCATACTCAAGGAGAATTTACTCAACTCAACCCGATAAGCATCCACCGCTTCTTCATATTTTCGGAGATTCTCGCGATACATATTGTCGATATTCTCCCAAGTTTGCAAGCGCTGCCCTCGTTTTTTCCAATAAGCAGCTTGATGCTCCGCTGTATAAGGCGTCATTTTTTCATCAGGAATAACGGGAACAAATACGGTATCCAAGCCTCTAATAAACCCTAAGGTATATTCCCCTTCCTTACGCGTAGGTTTCACAAAAATATCCATGGCCTTTTTTGCTCCTAACTCTCCGTAAGACAAGCAAAAATCATCCAATATTTTGTAATCTCTCTCTGCTTCTTTCAAATACTCATCTATATGCGCAAGCGTATCCAGATACTTGGAATGGTATTTCCATTTATCCCCATTATAGAGCCAAGTAACAGACTCAATGTCCTGAAAATCTCTAAAAAACTTAGCGCTCCATCTCGTTTTACGCGTCAATTCATCATTATAATACTCCCCTTTAAAAGAAATCACTTTTCGCTTTCGATTAAAATAAAAGGACACATCCAGATTCTCAGAAGCAGGAATTAAAGGCGGTTTAGGCGGCACAGGTACTTTAGGGTTCATAAACCCTCCTGCAAATGGATCATAAGCCCCATTGTTCGTCGGATTTGTCTTTTCTTTACCCAAGATAGCGTCCCTACCTGTCCGAATCCATTTCCCCGCATCTGTATTATAATGGTAGATATCGTAAATATCTTCTGATTCCGTCGTCAACATCTCCACACTTATCGGATGTGCAGGATTGGGGAATAATTCTTTCCCACGGTAAAAGGCTTTGATTTCAATCACTGCCGCCGATTTCAAATCATACTTTTGCCCAAAAGAATCAACGGACATCGGAATACCTCCAATAAACATATCAAAAGGACTAAAAAACTCTCGATATTTCAATTCAATTTGCCCCGTAACCGTTTTCCCATTTTCATCAAGAAAGGCTCCTTTTGGTATTTTTAGCTGAGTACCAGAAGGATGCTGTATGGCAGAAGGACTATGCCCATGTATCTTATAATCTGTAACAGGAATATTGACATTTTGAATAGGCGGCGAAATATTCTTCGCTAATACCTTTAAAGGTGGCCTAGGAGAATACAGAATCTCGCAATTCGGCATCAACCTCCGCAAGGATTCCAACTCCTTAACATTCAAATTATTGCCTCTCAAATCTAGTCGTTGCAAATTGGAAAGATCGGAAAGATTACTCGGTAAGTAAGTCAAAAAATTGCCACTCAAATCTAAGTCAACCAAATTCTTAAGTTCCAAGATTTTATCTGGGAATTTCTTGAAATCACAGAGCTTAAAACTCAATTTTGACAAGCGAGGTAAATCCTTAACGATGTCTAGCAAATCATTGACTTCCAAGAGAGGAGACTCATCAACGGCAAGTTCTTCCAATCGAGACAGGCGCTTTAAATCACTCGAAACATGTTTTAACAAAGCACCGCCAATCTTCAAGCTCCTCAAGTTAGGATAACGCCCTAGTCCCTTAGGAAAGACATAAACCTTATCATTCTGAATTTCAAGCTTTTGAAGCTGCCCCAAGGAAGAAAACCTTGACAACAAGTCCTTTACTTCAATATTATTGCAAGCATTCAGTCGTAAGACTTCCAAACTCGTTAAATCATCAAATTTATTAGGTAAGTTGGTAAAAACGCCCTCACTCAAATCTAGAAAATTGATTTGTTGCACTTTATTCAATTCCTCAGGCACTTCATTCAAGCCGCGCAAGGACAACTCCCTCAAACTAAAGATAAAAGAAAGGGTAAATACGGCGTCTTTGTAATCTAATTTTTCATTGAAAGAAAGATCTATAGCATACAAATTCTGTAATCTATAGATATTATAGTCCAATTTAGCTAACTTATTTTTGGCTAGATTCAATCGTTTAAGCCTAGGCAAGTCCGTAACATACGTAGGAAGTGCCGGAAAACGATTATCCGATAAATTGAGTTCTTCTAAGGTCTTGATTTCGGAAATCTCATGAGGCAAAATGACAAACTCCCCATTTTCAAGATTTAAGCGGCGTAGGTTCGCCAGATTTTTAAGATTACTAAAAAGACTAGCAGCTTTCAGGGTAGACATCCCACTCAAATCAAGCTCCCGCAGTTGCGGCAATTTCCCCAAAGAAAGCGGCAACGTACGCAAATCATTCCCCGAAAGATTTAGATAAATTAAGTTTTTTAAATAACGTATATTATCCGAAACCTTGGTCAAACCTTGTTTCGACACATCCAGATTCATAATCCGCAGCGGCACCTTATCCGCTTCCTCAAAACTATAATACATCTTCTTCCCTCGGTCAGGACGTTTATTTCCCAACTGAGCTTGCATGACCGACGGCCAAAGAAGGATGGACAATATGACTGAAAACAATAACTTCATAATCTTTTGACAACGAAATTCCAATACGCTGTATCAATCGTAAAATTAAAACAAAAACCTAACATATTCAAGTCCTTGGTTCACTAGAAGCCAAAAACCTATTCTTTCCTGCAAAATACATTGATTTCTTTGTTAATTCTAAAAAAATGCGCGTTAATATCCTTGAAATTACACGATCTTATCACTCCCCTCTTTTCAATATACGATAAAACAACCTATCCAATCCTTTCTTCTCACAAAATCCCTCCTCATCGCCCCCAAAACACCTAAATATCTACAAGGTTTCCTATTTCTAAAAAAACGAAGTTCTATAAATGATTGCTCAAAATTACTCCTTATCATCCGGAACTTAATCTCCATCCCCGCAGTTATACTATACATCTAGCCCTGCGAAAAAAATCATCAAAAAAAATACACTTTTCTTTTCGTGAGTACAAAAAAACACCTATATTTGCACTCGCAAAAACAAGGCGAGGTAGCTCAGCTGGTTAGAGCGCAGGATTCATAATCCTGAGGTCGAGAG
>JAHDHB010000423.1 GCA_020631545.1 Saprospiraceae bacterium
AGAAACTGGTAGATACTAAAGGGGCTGCTTTTTTAACTAAAGCTTTTGCCTAAAACAAGTAAGAACTACTAGTGATTCAACTCATAAGTAGTTGATAGTATGGGCGCGGTGATTTTTTGTTAGCGAAGAGGGGAAGTAGCTACCTGACCGATGAGCAACGCAGGATAACGGAAAAATAACAAGTTTAAACTGTCTAGAACTTCTGAACAGAGCTACTAGACTCATTTTCAAAAAACATTGGAATATCAAGATTTAATTCAACAAAATTAAACTAGAATATTTATGTTTGTGAGATGAAGCGTTTCTTTTCCATTTTATTGATTAGTCTCCTTGTCATTTTCATTGCTGGCCTAGGGATTTTATCTCAATATATTCCGCTACGCGCTATTTATCATGGCGAACCTAGTGCGGAAGATGCCTTGTTATTTCCTTATAAAACCATCAAAAAAAGCGATACCTCCTTCCAATTTCAACGAAGTGCAGAAGATTGGGGCAAGCGGCTTCGATTCAACGATTGGATGACCGATATTCCTGTTTATAAAACGCTCCATCAAACGGTACAAGACCATGCTACGCAAGCTTGTCTAGTCATTCAACGAGATACTATCTTGTATGAATATTATGCAGACGACAAAAATGCGAATAGTCTGCTCCCCTCCTACTCTATCGCCAAATCTATTTTATCTGCGCTTATTGGCTTTGCCATTCAAGAAGGACATTTAGCTAGTGAAGAAGATTTAGTGCTCAAATATATTCCAGAATTAGAAGGCAAGAAATACAGCAAGCAACTCACCATCAAACATTTGCTAAACATGACCTCAGGTATTTCCTACAAATTGGAGGTCGATGCTCAGTTGTATTATGGTGAAGATATTCTCCAAACCTTAGCAGCCATAGAATTCGAAGAAGCACCAGGAACTAGGCAAGCTTACTTAAATATTAATGCACAGCTACTAGGCCTTATCCTTCAGCGTACTACGAAAAAAACAGCAGCCGCCTACCTCGAAGAAAAAATATGGAAACCTTTGGGTATGGAATCGAATGCTCATTGGAGTACGGACGAAACAGGCGAAAACGTCAAAACTTATTGTTGCTTGAATGCTACGGCCTTAGATTATGCGAAGTTTGGTCGTTTGTTTCTTCAAGGGGGAAAGTGGGACGAAAAACAAGTTCTTCATGAAGATTGGATAAGAAAATCCTTAGCAAGAAATGCTACGGAGGGAAGTAGTGAAGGTTATAACTACAACTGGCACATCGGTTTAAAAGCCTATGGGGATTTCATGGCGATTGGTTTGTACAAGCAACATCTTTACTTGAATCCTTCTAAAGATTTAATTATTGTCGTTTTGAATGATGAGGAGGATAGACTGAAAGCAGAACGAACAAATTGGCCTTATATTTTCCGTCAGATAGCGGATTTATTGTGAGCAAAAAGGGAGGTTCAAAAGAAAAGAGGCCCTCTGATCATTATCAGAGAAGCCTCCTGCATAAGAATACAATTATGGTTAATCTTGCCTTTTCTTATGTCTTTTTGGAACTTTGGCTACATCAAAAAATAGGATTGAACTTATTCCCCGTACTCATTTCAATTTAGGACTTTAAGCTTAGGTAAATGCACATATAAAAATGAATAACTCTCATCCTAAATTTTACATTCATCACTAGAGTACTTCGGTATAAGCCCAATTTTCAATGTTGTTCCTTTATTGCTCTGCCATTTTTAAAACCTTAAACGATTGGGTGATTGCGCCCACATTTGCGTGGATGATGTAGTAGCCTTCAGGATATTTAGCCCCTAAGGTGAATTGCTCTAGGAGGATTTCTCCTTTTACACCACTTCTTTCGACAACATCAATTAACTTACCTGTGATATCTGTAATTTTAATTAAGTAAGGACCGTCTAGCTCCGAATAGATTTCAACATTCACTTCTCCAAAGGTAGGATTAGGAAAGACTTCTAAAGAGAGGGAACCTTCAACTTCAAAATTAAGTATCTTCACATCTGAATAGCTCACCGTACCATCAAAATCAACTTGCTTTAAGCGATAATAACGCTTACGCTTTTTCTCTTTATCGGTATCTATGAATTGATAGAACTGAGGCTCTGTAGTTGTTCCGGCGCCACGTACTTGCCCCATCAATTTAAAATCTAGCTCATTCCCCTTTTCTGGCTCATCTGCATATTGCACTTCAAAATAATTGTTGTTCAACTCCGAGTAGGTCGCCCATTTTAAGATACCATCCATCCCTCTTTTCTCTACTTCAAAAAAGGCTAACTCCACTGGTAAAACAGAACCATCGTCTAGTCGAATGTTATCAAACGTAAAGCCGTCCTGTTCTAGAGGGTTATTGAAGCTCGTCGATCCTGCTTGGCTAAATTTTACTTGAAAACTACTGGATAAAGATTGATTCGCAGCAGCTAAGACCGTAAGTATATCCAACTCAATGGCCGATTGAAAAATACCTGAAACCGTTTTTCCTGCATCCAAGTTGTACAATTCTAGCCAAGTATCGGTATCACTACCTCTTACGTAAACCCTATTTTTAGGATTCGAGTCTTGATCATGCTGTGCATAATCAAAGTTCAACTCCAATTCTGATAAGGTACTAGCAACTGCGGATAGATTATAAGTAAATACCATTTCATTCGTCACCTCCTCTACAATAGGGTAAGTCGCATCAAGTGTCAATCCATTCGAATAGCCTGATTGAAGCGGGCTAAAATCAGATCCAACACGTAAGCGCCCTCCTAGGTCAGAAGTCATAAAATCCAAGGCATCTAAGCCCGGCATACCTATAGAATTTTCTAGCAATACATCACTTCCAAAACTGTCAAAGTTCTCAACGATAGGAAAATCGGAAGTACCTACTGGATGGTTGGCCAATTGTTTTACAACAACTTCCTCTGCTTCATCATTCTGATTTCCAGCATCTCCAGGCATCGTTGTCCAAGCCTTTACCGAATAAGTTCCTACATTAAGCATACTCAAAGGTGGTGTCGTAAATGTATAGGTCATCGACTCACCTGCTGCTATTGAACCCGTAAAAATTTCTGAGACCACAGGCTCCCCATTTATTTGATACTCAACGGGAAAATTACTTACCGTAGTATTCCCGTAATTAGACAACTCTATAGTGACAGCCTGTAAATCAAGCGATAAGCTAGTATATTCCCGTCCATTTTTAATGGGTGATACGATTTGAGCAACGCCCACATCCGAAATAGAAGGACAAACTCCTGTTCCTGAGGAGGTAGATGAAACAGCAACAGCAGGCATTCCCTTTGCACCATCATCCATAATCGGTCTTACGGTAAACCATTCTTCATCAGAAGTAGAAAGGCCACTTACTAGAAAATCCGTCATCGTCGTTCGACCAATCACCTCCATGTATACATCTTTCTTCATTACTTCATAGCTAACTGCATTCGGTACAGGCGACCAAGAAAGCTTCATTTCATCTGCACAAATCAACTCTGTTGTTAAATTTTGAGGAAAGCCAATGATTTTAAAAGGAATATCATTGACATCGGAATGAACTACAACGCCGGGTATAGTCGCTCTAATTCTTGCTATAGAGCTGTATAAGTTCGCTGCTGGTTTCCAAGTAGCAAACCCCAGTTCAGCGCCCCTAGCAGTTACAGGAATATTCACCCAAGAATTTCCATTGTCTAAAGAGTATTCAATTACAATATTTTCTTTTCCTGGGCCTACGGCATCCCAACGAATATCTTCATTTTTAAATCCTGGAATAAAAGTCTCACCTCCAGCAGGATAAGTAATTTCGACACCAGGTTTTACCAAGGAATAAACGATGACATAATCTTGTACACCTACAGGAATTTCAGTCCCCTTTACTTTTAGGGTATAGGTACCCGGAGCGATCTCGCTTCCTTCCAAGGTTATCTGCTCTACATTATTTACATGATCCTCCATGCGTTCTGCTGGTGCATCTACATTTGAAGGAGTATGATCAAGAACCCAAGGCAAAACTATATTATTATCAGGGTCAATCAATTCAAAATCAAGGTCATTCACCAATGATTTACTAGCAGATAAGGAACCAACTGGATCATGCCAGTACAACATCGCTTTTACTTCATAAATGCTTGATGGTACGCTGATAGTATGTACAGCTTCATCTCCTTCACTGATAGACCCTCTGAAATAAGTACCATTTTTTATAGCTTTTGCAGCTCGATTAGTATTAGGGATACCAAACCCGAAGGCATAATCAGGGCCCTTATTCCCTCGATCCGTAGCCGAATTTAAGGCTACAGCCTTTAACAAATCTCCACGCGGTACATCGCCTCCATTCAGATTGCTATACAACTCAGAGAGTAAAGCTAAATCACCCGTTACCGAAGCAGCAGACATACTCGTGCCGTGCAATCCGATATATTCGTTGTTCATTGAGGTAGATAAGACACTCCACCCTGGCGTTACAAGTTCTGGTTTTATCCTACCATCAGCAGTAGGGCCACAGCTAGAAAAATCCATCAACCCACCTCGATGCTCAATAGAACCTACGGTAATTCCATTCTTGGAACTTGCATACGACCGAACGACCGTGCCGTAGGGTGCAGGATAAATAGTACAACCATCATCGCCACTATTTCCAGCAGCAAAGACATGAACAAATTCGTCATTTCCTATAAGGCTGTTATCAACAAGTGCACTACTTGAATTATAAATACCTGTAGTAGAACATTGAAAGCTAGATGGGCCATAAGAATTGTTGGTCAGCGTCATTCCAAAATCTTGGTGATAGCTGTCCGCATTTTGAAGAATCAAGCTTGTAGCCTGTGTAATAAGTTCAACACTAGAAGCAATGCCTCGGTGCCAAGGATTTAAATTACCAGCGCCCCCTATGATTCCCGTCACACAGAACG
This sequence comes from Saprospiraceae bacterium, assembly GCA_020631545.1. GTDB lineage: Bacteria > Bacteroidota > Bacteroidia > Chitinophagales > Saprospiraceae > JAHDHB01. Next base: position 4,892 of record JAHDHB010000423.1, read on the forward strand.
CATGCGCTCCCCATGAAGAATAATAGATATTCGTTTGGTTATTAATCCTGTCTTCTGTATCAATATGGCCAAAGACTTTACCGCCATCTCCAACGCCAACAACAACCCCCTCACCAGATAATCCAGCTTCTCCATTATATTTGGAGCGAACAGAAGAACTACGAGTAGTTTGTGGATTCTTGTGGTTAAAACTGACTAAAGGCGCTTCAATGGGTTGCAGGTATTCCACCCAATTCTCAGCAGCTAAATCTTCCATCTGAGCAATCGGTAAACGGACATCAACCATGTTAAATCGCTCTAGCTCTTCATTTAGAATCTCAAAATTACTAGAGCGAAGGTTACTTAAAGCATTATCAAATACAATGTCTTTTTGTTTTAACACTGTTACATCGATATACCCTGAAACATTAAGAGACCAATCGGGATAATCTCCATTAAGCAGTTCTAAAGACATTTTAGCATCAAGCGGTAGCTCATCTAAGCTACGGACGCCCCATTTATTAAAATTACTTCCAATAAGGTCACTAGAAACGGTGGCTAAATAAGCATTTGCTCCATAATAAGTTAGCAATTCAACGCCATCTTTCTTTAACCCCTCTACTTGCATAAATGTAGGCAAAGTATTAAATTGCATGAGCAGATAGTAATTTCCATTTATCGCTTTTTGGGAAGCGACTTTCCCCTTCGTAAAGCTAGTTGTAGCAAACGGTAAATACGTCATTGATTTAAAATTAATAACGTATGCGTCATCTCCACTTTGCCCATAAAGGCTTGAAGTGCATAGAAGCAAGGCCAAAAAGGCCCATAAATTGAATCGGTGTGAAAACGTTCGGTTCATGGTTCACGTACTTTTGATCATTGTCTGGATAAAGTGGTTTTCAGGTACGTGAAGTTTATATTCGTTAGTCTTACTAAAAAAGAGTTTATTTTCTTTGTTCTAAGCCAAATATAGAAGGTAAAGGCTATCTGATCTCTTCATTTATCGTTCATTTGTGACCTATGAATTAATTTTAGGCAAAATATAATTTATGTTAAAAAACAGACTTTTATTTTTTTTCAATTCTTTTTTTAGTCTTCCTGTAAAATGCTGTTTTTAAACTCTATCTTATTCCTTCTTCTTTCAAATTCTTACTATACTTCTATACGACTCAGACTATTTCGATTTTTCCCTCCTCTCTACCGCTTCTCTATTTGTGACATTCCGTTCTTCTCTCCCCTCTCAAAGAAACTGTAATAGAATTAGATTAAATCGCCATCATAAAAATCATACAATTAGCTAGGTACACCTCTCCCTTACTATCTATGTAAAACAAAAACAAGAATTTCGAAAAGAGGGATCTTTTACACAAAAATCCCTTCAATAAATTTTCAAAATCTTCTTTCAGCTATAATTTGCCTTCATTTTAGCGGTTTCTAAGGG
>JAHDHB010000424.1 GCA_020631545.1 Saprospiraceae bacterium
CTTTCCGCAAAGATAACATTTACTTGGGGGAATTTTAGGGGGAATGTTTTGGATTAGGTGCGTGAGAAAAATTACGATAATTTCTGAGGTAGCGACTTTCCAGTTTTGTGGGCATGGTTGGTGTGTGTGCAAAAAATGGAAAGTCTTAGAAAAGCATACCTCCATAACTAAAACCTTCCATTTTTTGCCTCCCACTACATCTTCCCGCAAAACTGGATGGTTGCTGCTACAAAATAGATTAGGAGAAAAGCACTGAGCAGAACGTTCCTCAGTTGCAACAAGGTCAACGCGGTACGTCTGAGGCGGCTGCGTTGTGAGATAGCTGGACGTGCTGCGTTTTGAGAAGAGATTCTAAATTTGAGTACTTACTTGAACAGCCTGCCGTAGCGAAAACGCAGCACGTTAGCCACCACGCAAAGCAGCCGCCTCAAACGTACCGCGTTGAATTTTTAGTTTTCTGCAAATATTTTGATAATCAGTGTTTTGAGTGTCGTAAAAGGACGAGACGATATCAATTTTTAGCCAGTTACCAAGTAGTTTTGAGAAGAGATACTAAATTTGAGTACTTGCTTGAACAGCCTGCCGCAGCGAGGGGCTTTTTTGATAGTAAACTATTCAAAATCAAACTAAAAAACCTTACATTTGCATTCAGCAATTAACCATAAGCAATAAATAGTATAGATATGGGGAACATTACCAAATTTGAGTACAAAGGCATCAATATATCCTTTGAGTTTTCCGATGGCAGCAAAATGATAAATGCCACTGAAATGGCAAAACCATTTAATAAACCCGTTGGAAATTTCTTGCGTCTCTCTGAAACCAAAAAATATGTTCAACTTTTAGAGAGGCGATATTCACATCTGAATATCGCTCCAAAACGAGAGGTATTAAGAGTTGTAAAAGGTGGTGATGCAAGAGACGGTCTTCAAGGTACATGGATGGATGAAAAGTTAGCTTTAAAATTTGCTTCGTGGCTATCTCATGAATTTGAGCTTTGGGTTTATGACAGAATTTTTGAATTGCTTACAACAGGTAAAACGGAAATTTCCCAACACCCCACAACAAATATAATTCAAGGCATTCGCCTAATCGCTGACCAACTGGAAAGGCACGACAAAGAAATAGGCGACATAAAAGAGGATATTGGCGAAATCAAATCACATGTCGCTGACCTAGAAGCCAAAGTTATTAGCATAGACGAAAACTATTACAGTGTTTCGGGCTATTGTTCTTTAAATCACATTCCTTGCCCATTACATAAGGCACAATCTTGGGGCTTGGCTGCTAGTAAATTAAGCCGTCAAAAAAATATGCCTACAGGGGAAGCTTATGACGCAAAATACGGTAATGTAAAAACTTATCACATTGACATTCTAAAAGAAGTCGTAAAGCATCCTTAGTTGTAGCATTATCCTGTCAAACAGCAAAAAATCTATTCGAAAAGTGATACGCGAATTCACATATCGCTCTCGCTTTTTCCGTTACGTAGATTCACGTAACGGGAAAAATGCTCATGTATTTGGGGAATGAGCCAATGAAAAAGAGTGTAACTAACTAAAAGTCAATTACACTCTTTAAAATCTCGGTCGGGATGACAGGATTTGAACCTGCGACCACACGCCCCCCAGACGTGTACTCTACCGGGCTGAGCTACATCCCGTAGTATCGAAGGTGTGCTAGCACCAAACGATTATTACTTCTAGAGACATTTTTTCAAATGTGGACGCAAATATAGGTTTTTTATTCGAATTCCACGACAAATCGACTAAGATTTGGTGAGGGGATTTTGCAAAAGGCTAGCAACCTAAGCAAAATGGGCCAGAGGTGGTGGACGTTCCGGGTACCGTTATAGAAACGGAATAGCCGCTGCAATTTCCTCCATTTAAGACCGTTCCATCCAAGGAGGTCGTGTAGGTATTTTCTGCTCTAGGAAGAAGGAGACTCCCGACAATGGTTTGCCCAACGCTCATGGTAAGGGGGAGGATATGCCTGATTTTGTAGCCGTGTTCTATTTCAATATCCTTGGTTCCCTTGGTGTTGTGTAGGGAAATAGCGAAAAATACACGGACGAAATCATCATAAACAACCATCCCATCTATCGCAATGACAAGACATTGAGCCATTTCAGCGTCAGGTGTAGGGGCGGCTTTTACTGGATTCGTGTTAAGAAGGAATAAGGCAAGGAAAGAGAGCAACGATAAATTTAATAGTTTCTTCATGATAAAGGTTGGTTTAAATGATAAACATCAAGAAATTCTGATACCTCAAAGATAAGTTGATACCTAACGGTAAAGCAGGTACAAATCTTCTAGGATGTCGTTGCTTGTATTCTCTTGAGGAACGGCATTTGTTGCTAACCTTTTTGTAGTAAAAGTTTGTTTCTTAATATTTTAAATGGTTGATGAATTGCTCTTTGTTATATTTGATGTCTAATGGGGTGGCATGTTTTGTTGAGGGGGAGTTTACTCCGAAAAGTAGGAATTATTGAAAAAATACGATTTATGATGTAAGAACCCCTCCTAACGTAAATGATTATTGGCTAGCAAATAATAAACATCATACTTCTTAGATTTTACCTCGTATTTTGAAGAGTGGCCTCCTGATTCCCAATCGTTTTATTTCCCATTTTCTAAAATATCTTTTAAGGCGGGCAGCAATTCAGGATATTGAAAATCAAAGCCTTGTTCTTGGATTTTTTGAGCAGAGGCGCGGCTACCTTCTAGGACAATTTGCGACATTTCACCCATCGCTAGCCGAAGGGCAAAAGCAGGTGCTGGAACCATCATGACCTGTTTCCCACTCGCTTCAATCAGTGTTTTTACGAGGATTTTATTCTTTACGGGATTAGGTGCTACGGCATTAAAAATGCCTTTCATTGCTTCATCTTCAATGGCTTTGCAGAATAAACGGCACATATCATCAATGTGAATCCATGAATAATAGGTTTCTCCATCTCCAAAATAGGCAGCGACTCGAAGAGGAAGGGAGGCCATCATTTTTTGCAAGGCGCCATCTTTACTAGAAAGTACGATGCCTATACGTAAAATGGCAAGGCGAAGACCTAAGTCAGGAATGCTTTGGGCTGATTTTTCCCATAAAACACAACATTCACTCATAAAACCACCCGTCGCAGGAGAAGCAGTTTCATCCATCCACTGTTCCCCAGCATTTCCATAAAAACCTATAGCCGAGGCAGAAATGAAGGCTTTGGGACGTTTAGGCAATGACTTGATCGTATTGATGAGTAGGGCAGTTCCTTTGATTCGACTATCCAACATAACTTGTTTGTAAGCAGCAGTCCAGCGTTTGGCCGCCAAGCTTGCCCCTGCTAGATGTACGATATAGTCCACCCCGTCAAAGGCTTCTTTGTCAATCGTTTCTCTTTGAATATTCCATTGATAAGCAGGGAATTCTGCTTGTAAATTGCGTCGCCTGCTAAGGTGTCGAACTTGATAACCTTTTTCTTGGAGCAATCTGCTTAGTTGTAAGCCAATAAGCCCTGTACCTCCTGTGATCAATACTGTTTTTTCCATGTTGTGTTGTTGTTATGATGTAAACAGAAAAAACTGCTTCTTTGTTGCTGAGCCAATAAAGTATTTTACGTCCTTTATTATCGTAAAGTTTTCAATTCGTTGTACACACTACGCCGAAAGTTTGTTTTTTTCGCAAACTTTTTAATTGATGAATAAGTTAATTTCTTCAAAAACAAATAATTGAGCACAAACAGGCTCGTTTTGTAAACCTAAGAATCCTAAATTCTGAAAGAATTTGCCAAAAGAGCAGGCACTTTAAATATTCTGACTTAGAATAATTACAATTTAGTTTAGATAATGTTTATTTTGCACTTGATATGGTTTCGTTCTAGTTATTTTGTGGTTAATAACGACTATGGTAGGTACAAAACGCCAAAATAGTGCTTGAGCTAAAAGGTTCTTGTTCTTAGAGTTATGCTATTTTTTAGTCTTGCATCTCAATAACATCCTCGGGAGAAAGCTCAACTCAATACCCTTACGCATTCCCTAGTATTTCTGAGCAGTACCACTAGGGCACTACGCTGTGTTTTCATAATATAGCGTGTTTCCATCATCTCTTTTTATGAACATTCATACAATTAACGTACAAAAAACATCGCATTGAACATGAAAAAATGCACCTTAACTCTTAGCCCATTTATCGTTTTTATTTTATTATTTACAAGCTGTACCTCTACGACTTCGGACAAGGGGACAATGTCGCCTGATAGAGCAGATAAATTAATGCACTATTTACTTGGTGGGCCCAAAATGCTTAATCCCTACAATACCAACGAGGGAAATTCGGTCATTCTTTCCGAAAGATCTTTTCAATCCTTGTTGCAATTGGATATGTTTTCCTACGAGCTGGTTCCTGTACTTGCGAAAGCGCGTCCGACTATAAGTACGATGGATGATGGAAAAGTAAAAATGGATTTTGAATTGCGACCTGAATTGCGTTGGGATAATGGTGAAAAAATCCTAGCAGAGGATGTCGCCTTCAGTTTGAAGGTGATGAATTGTCCAAAGGTAGATAATGAATCTAGACGACTTTACTTTAGTTTTATAGAAGATATACTAATTGACAAGGAGAATCCTGCTAAGTTTTCATTTATCTGTAAACGACCATACATGTTGATGGAATCTACATTTACAGATTTACAGATTCTCCCTGCCTATGTCTATGATCCTGAAGGTTTATTGAAGGGTTATACGGTAAAACAATTGGCATCCGGAGATGAAGCCTTGCAAGAAGATGCTACCCTAATTAAGTTTGCGGAATCGTTTAATTCTCCTAAATACCAGCGGGAAGTCGTTGTCGGTTCTGGCCCTTATGCCTTTGATCGATGGGAAACGAATCAGCGTGTTGTCTTTAAGCTCAAAGAAAACTGGTATGGCCATCAACTCAAGGAGGTAAACCATTGGTTTAAAGCATCTCCTAAAGAAATTGTGTACGAAGTAATTAACGACCCGACTACGGCAATTGTAGCTTTAAAATCAGAAAAAATTGATTTAATCTATAAAGTTGAGCCAAGGGTATTTATGGAGGAGTTACGCAAATCTGAATCTTTTAATCAAAAATTTAATTCTTATACCCCTACACAGTTCCTATATACTTATATAGGTATGAATATGAAAAATCCAAAATTAGATGATGTAAAGACAAGAAAGGCTTTGCGTTATATTATGGATGTCGATCAATTGCACAATACCATTTACTATGGTTTGGCTGAGCGGGTTACAACATTTATTCATCCTTCCAAAAAACAATTTATCAATTCTGATTTAGAGTTTTATAAGCAGGATTTAGAAAAAGCACGTACGCTGCTAGCGGAAGGCGGTTGGAAAGATTCGAATAATAATGGTATTCTTGACAAGGAAGTGGAAGGCGAAGTTGTGGAGTTATCTTTGACGATGTTCTACCCAAATGTTGCCAAGGTTAGTGAAAAAGCGGTCTTAATGTTCACAGAATTTGCTCGCCCTCTAGGCGTTGAAATTAAGCCTCGGTCTATTGATTTTTCAGTGATGCAAGACAAACTGAAAGCACATGATTTTGACGCGTACTTTGGTATTTGGGGGGCTTCTCCATTAGAATCTGATCCGACTCAAATTTGGCATACAGATTCTCAAAATGGAGGGAGTAACTATGTAGGGTTTGGTACACCACGTAGTGATGAATTGCTTGAGAAATTGACGCAAGAACTAGATGAAGCCACTAGAATTGGTTATTACAAAGAGTTGCAAACGATCATTGACGATGAAGCTCCATATATTTTTATGTCGGCCATGCAAAATCGTTTAGCTTTTCATAAACGCCTAGGAGATATTAAAACTTCGGGGGTTCGACCTGGGTTTCATGCCCCTGGTGTTCAAATGGTTAATTTAGCAGCTAATTAATTACATATTTTAGGCGATTGCTTGAAATTGGTCAAGGTTCATCCCTTTTGGGTAAGGTTAAAACCACTCAATACTTCTCGGTTTGACATAAAAAACATGTTTTTAGTAACTAATGAGTGAACTCTTGCCTATTTTGGGCAAAACTTGGTGGCTTATTTTACGAACCAAGGGGTTGAAACCCATAGCGATAGAACCTCGTATGTTTGTACCAAGATACAAACCAACTATAAAAATGAAAAGTAAAGAGGAATCTTTAGAGGGCTTGTTGAAGTCTTATGCGGAACGTTACAAGTTATTAGACACGAATTATCGAGCAGGTCTATCAAGTTTAGATACTCCTTTACAATAAAAAGGACAAACTTGTTCCTCAGCTTGGAACTGTATCTTAATGA
>JAHDHB010000425.1 GCA_020631545.1 Saprospiraceae bacterium
TGCTTCATAGCAGCTACAGCGCACCCACTACCACTACTATCGGGGCTGCAACACCCTGTAAAACAAACAGTAACATCAATGGACAGAAAAAAAGAAAAACAGTCGATGCTTCTATAAATGTAGACTTAAAATTAATCGAACTCAGGTAATTAGGAGTTGACACGCTTGGCGTATATACACTGCGTCGGAGTGGCAGCCGCTGAAATCAAGGCTATAAAAAAAGGCGAGTCCAATGACTCGCCCTTTTTATAAAAACTTGATAATCTTTTCGTTTCTACTCGAACAAATACTCGATATCTTTCTGATTGAAAGAGACTCTTTCGTTGTTGTTGATAATATCATCAGCCAATTGCTGCTTGCGTTCTTGTAACTTTAGAATCTTCTCCTCTACCGTGTCTTTTGCTACGAATTTGATAGCGATGACATTTTTGTCTTGACCGATACGGTGAGCGCGTGCAATAGCTTGTTGTTCTACAGAAGGATTCCACCAAGGATCAGCAATGAAAACATAATCGGCAGCCGTTAGGTTTAACCCTGAACCACCTGCTTTGATAGAGATGAGGAAGAACTGTACGGAAGGATCCTTTTCAAATCGTTCCACTTCTTTCTGTCGGTTTGCTTGAGAAGTAGCACCTGTAAGTTTCGCATAAGACCAGCCTTCCCCTTCTAACCACTCTTGAAATAAATCAAGATGAGTTACGAATTGAGAGAAAATCAGAACTTTATGTCCACCCTTTTTAAGCATAGACATTCTGTGCGTAATTTCATTGAATTTCCCTGAATCCTTATTGTATTTCGGATTTTCAAGTACTGGATGATTCGCTATTTGACGAAGCTTTAGCAGGGTAGAAAGAATCGTAAAATTCAGTTTCGATTTTTCCTCTTCCAGCATTTCAAAGATGAAATTACGAGCAGCCGATTTCTCTTTTTCATAGATTTTACGCTGCTTGTCGCTCATTTCAGTATACAACACTTCATAGGTCAATTCAGGCAAATCCTTAGCAACTTCTTCCTTACAACGTCTTAATAGATAAGGCGATACAAGGCGTTTAAGCTGTTCCTTTTTGTCTTCATCTTGAAACTTTTCAATTGGTGTGATAAAAGTTCTTTTGAAGAAAGAAAAAGCACCTAGTAATTCAGGATTGATGAATTGCATTTGAGACCAAAGATCGGATAATGAATTCTCAATTGGCGTACCACTTAAAGTAAGTTTGTGCTCACAATTGAATAAATTAACCGCTTCAAAAATCTTAGTATTCTTGTTTTTGATCTGCTGGCTCTCATCCAAAACAAGGTACTCCAAATCTAAGCTACTTAAAAGTTTAATGTCTTTGAGTGCTGTATGATAAGAAGTTAGTATGACATCAAAACCCGTAAGACGATGCCTTGCCCTGTATCGTTTATTCCCGATATGCTTGTAAATAGAAAGCTCAGGAGCAAACTTTTGAATTTCTTGCTCCCAATTAAAGGTAAGCGAAGCAGGCATGATGATCAATGCTTGCAATGGCGTCGTATCCAGCTCATCTTTCTTTTTGGACTTGCTCAAGGCCAACATAGGGCCATCAGCAGGAACAGCCTCCGGCATATTGATTTTTTGCGTTTTTGCATAAAGCAGCATCGCAATGGTTTGCAAAGTCTTACCCAGTCCCATATCATCAGCGAGACAACCTCCTAAATCATTATGGTAAAGATGAATTAACCACTTGATACCTTCTTCTTGGTAAGGACGAAGCGTAGCATTAAGCCCAGCAGGCTGACGATAATTGATTTTCTTGAAATCCTTCGTCAAATTTTCAGGTGCGCCAGACAATCCGCTGTCATCGTCAAAACCATCTAAAATAGTATACTGACTTTTCGTCAGCCTTAAAGTACCATCTACGATATTTCCAATCTGAAAAAGAGCAGCATATTTATTCATCCACTCAAAAGGAATGATAAAATAATTGCCATCAGGCAATAAGAAAAAACGATTGTCATTTCGAATATTGTCTGCTAGAGCAGAGAAAGGAAAGGTAAATTGGCCTACATGAAAATTACCAAAAATATCAAACCAATCATTAACTTGATTCAAGTTGAGCTGAATAGTCGGTTCGTTCAGCGTTATTTGCTTCCCCCCTATTTCAGGCAGTTTGAAGGCAATACCAGCTTTTTTAAATTTTTCTTGGTTTTCCACCGCCCATTCATGAACACGATATTCATTTTCTTTTCCCCCTTCTTCCAACTCATTGGGTAAGAAAAAATTGCCATAGTGGTGCTTAATCCCAAACTTGTCGAGCTTATCAATATAAACTTGCTCACGCTCTGTATCTCGAACATGCTGGTAAACTACGATATCATTCTCATTATTAAATTGTAGTTCCGTTTTTTGCATGGTTTTGCTACCATAGCGAAAACGATTACTAGAATATCTAAAATGAAGAGAAAGCCCATATTCATTCCTCAAAAAATCTTCGTTGACCGTTAGTTCACAGTTTGGAATAGAATCGGAGTTAATCACTTTAAACCCCTCCGCCGAAATAGAAGCTTTCGCTACTACCCGAAGGATAAACTTTTGAAAATATTCTTTGACATAAGACGAGGGAATGGCCAACTCTTCCTTGGTGAAAAAGGGTTTTACCATGTTTCCATTGATGTCTGGAATCTTATGCAACTTCATATCAATAACGACCCATGCAGGATTATTAACCAGCACGGTCATTTCTTTCGTATTTATCTTCCAACTCCCTGTTTTATCTGAAAAACTAAGACGATAAGCAATCCCTTTCTCCGTTCGCTTAAAGAATAACTCCGGAGAAGGCGTTTCTTCAGGATAATGGACAACCTTAGAAGGAATATAATCCTTACGATCAAAATCCAAGCAAAGCAAAAAACGATTTTTGTGGATAATCTCTAAAAACTCATCTAATTTGCGTTGGACATAACGGACGATTTCCCGTTTAATGAGTTTATCCGCAAGCAGTTTGGCAAGTGGCTTTGGCCTTTTATTCGTGCCGTTAAATTTTTTAGTAATTTTATCCAGTTGCAAGATCTCGATTATATCAAATAACTCTTGACGCTCGGGAGTATTTTCTAAACCGTAGTCCACAATGGTGTGCTTGTAGACTTTGTGATCGGCATAAGCTGGATTGCCTTCCTCAGTACACTTTACGACCCAGGCAGTTGGCAGCCACCCGATAGATTCAAATTCGGTTAAATTATAAGCAATTTTATAATCGTTAGGCAAAATATTAGGATTTTGGACAGTTGGGAAAATTGGTTTTAATGGATGCTTGGGTACTTGTATTTTTTAGGAGGTTCGCAAACCCAATCGTGAAAAACTTATGATGGTTTGCACTCATAAGCCTATGGACGGTAGCAGTGCAACAAGCACTTCCACGCTCAAATTCACTTTAATGTCCTAGTGATCAAAATAGCGTGTAAGCAACAAAAGCGTAAGATATTTCAACGTTGCATAGTGGAAACCATCCATCAGCAATCGCCATTAATAACTTGACACTTAAGAGCTTAATCTTCTAGGTGACTAAAAAAGCAACAACTTAATAGCATCTTTGTATTCTATGCAACAAGGCTTTTGGTGCGGCCAAAAGATAGTACCTTTACAGGCCTAAAATTCAACCAGTTAACTTCAAAGAGATGAAACAAAAATCCCATCACCTTATTAAACAGTTAAGCTAAAAAGCTTGCTGGATCGTTGATGAATTCCCGAAAGAATTGGGGTCTAACGGAATCAGATTTTTGCGAAGAAATGATGGTTATCATCATTTTGACAGGCAGTATTTTCTATGCGAAAAAAACAATACTAAAAAATGGCTGATTTCGAATTCAATAACGAATATGCAATATAAGGCTTTGTGGCTCGTTTTCCCAATTTTTTTACTAGAATAGTATTTAATAGGTAAGATTTTTTTAGTTCATACATTAGAAGTGATATTCTAACAGCGCTCCCAATTCATTTTCTAGCGTTTGATTTATCTAGTTTCTCTCGAATGAACTTCTACGCCAAAATGACAGGATAGTACTTGGTATCTTCAATTTACTAACCCAATAAAGATAGGATTGGCCTTAGCAATTTCAGGACATTTTTATCCCTCCATTTCCCTTTAATTCACCATCCAAGTAGAATGAGCCAAGGCCAATTCCTTACCGTCAGCGGCTCTTTTTAAGCGATGGAGGAAACTGGTTTTATCTATTTTTTGAGTTTCAGCGATCACCTGTTCTTTCCATACACACTCCTGTTTGTAAGCGATGGATAGTTTAGTTAAGGTTCCTTTCACTAAGCCTTCTTCCTCCATGGTTTCCACTAGCCATTTTACATAATTAACATTACTAAGGTGGCCATTAAAGTCTAAATCAAACCAATTTACCTTGTAATGGTTGGTAAAATGACTTTCTTTAAATTTTGGGACCCGAAAAACAGGTCGTGGTAGGCAATCCTCTAGCTTTGGCAATTCAAAATCATACAAATATTCAGGAATACGCACCATTTTTCGTTGCTGGGTATCCATCAATAACCAAGCAGAGGACGTTTGAGCTATTAGCTTATTTTTTGCATCAAAAACCTTATAATCTCTATAAGTAATAAGGCGTTCAAATCCAGCAGGATACGTTTCTATATAAATGGTTTCTCCCAAATCAGGTAAGCGATGAAAAACCGTATTTTTGCGCATCAATACCCACGAAAGGTGTTGCTCTTCCAAATCCCAAACGGAGAGTTTTAGCTGAATGACATTCTGCATTGCTGCTTCATGCATCAACTGAATGATAGCAGGAATTGTAGCCCTTTTGTTTTGGTCTACTTCATAAGTACGTATGGTAAAAGCACCCCGAAATTTTACAGGTGGATGGCTCATTCGTCTAAATTTGCTGGAAACGCCTTAGTGATTGTAGGTAAAAGTTCTTGTATAATTGAGTCCATTTGCAGAAAAGGATTCCGTTAAGATAAGTTCCGTACGATCAAGGTTAACGACTTCACGCTCAATACTTCCTTCTCCAGTAGGCGAAATAGTAATGGATGTAGCATCAGTATTGAACGCCCAAGTACCCGAACGCTTAATTTGAGCGTCATTCTCTTGGCACTTTGTATCCCCTTCATCTTCTGTGAAAGAATTCGTTGAGGTAAAATTTAGGTTGTTGTCCGTCACACAATCCAACAACTGAGCGAACTCATTCGAAACAGGAACACCATTATATTCTACAGGTGGATCAACCGTTTGAGCAGCTAACTGCCAAGGGCCATCTACTAGTAAAACCGTTTCCGAAGGTGGATTTATTATGTCTTTTCCTTTTTGGCATGAGCTCAAAAATAAGAGACTAAGGAAGAGCATAACTAAAAATTGACTAGCAGTAGTACTATACATGGGTGGATATTTAATCTTTTTAAAAAAATAGTAAGCTATTTTATCCCGTTTTTACAACAAGAACCATACCGCTTGAATTTTACGCGGCAGAGCTGCTGTTGGTTGTTGGTTGTTGGCAAATTCCTTTGGATTTTGGGCTTCTTAGTTTTACAAAGTAGAACGCCCCCGCTTCTATTTAATCATTTGTTTTTAAATAAATTAACTTACTTCTTGATTAAAAAAAATTGCACAAAAAACTAACTTTCGGCGTTGTATGTACTAATATTATGGGGCAACATTTTTTTATTCCCCCTAGAATCCACGGCTCCTATTTACCACCAAATGAATCACTAATAATATTCCCCCTAGGCTATAAAATCCGCAACAAAGAGCTAGTGTTGTCTCATCTTGAATACGCTTGAAATACGCATTAGCGATGAAACTATAAGAACAAAGAAGTTCAAATAAACAAGCAACAATCCTACAATAGTGACAGGCAATTTTTCATTTTTCACTTATTTTGCTTATCTTTGGATAGAAACTAAATTCTTAGATGAAAAATGAACTAAAGAAGTATTTCGATTACACAAATGTAGAACGCAATGGGATTCTCTCCTTATTGGGGATATTGACTATTCTAATATCATTCCCTGTGCTTATGAGTAATACATTTAAATTGAGTGACTCCAATTTCGAAGATTATAAAGTAGTCATATCCAATTTTGATTACTCTTCTAAAGAGTTTAGTACTGCAAAAACGACAAGTGTAAAACCTCAAAAAACACCAAAGACTATAGCGAAAGAAGCTAACCTCCCCCAAAAGACGATAGCGAAAAGGGTGCTTTTCAATTTTAACCCGAATACTACTTCTAAAGAAGAATTTCTTCAACTAGGTTTTTCGGAAAGAATCGCGAGCCGAATCTTGAAATATAGAGCTGCTAAAGGCGTTTTTCGAAAAA
>JAHDHB010000426.1 GCA_020631545.1 Saprospiraceae bacterium
TAGCCGTACCAGCCTTGAGTGCTAAATAGGCGAGAATCGTTGGTGCCGTCTGTTACTCGGTCATTCGCATCAGCTATGTAGTATTTATCCATGATGTTATTCATGTTAAAACGTAGTCGAGCGCTGTAACCTTTCAACTTAAATTTGTAGAAAATACCACCATCTAACAAACCATAACTAGGTAGACGGATAGGCTGAATACCTTCTAAGTCGGCAGTTTGGCGATTTTCAGGATCAAAGCTTGCATAAAGGTTGGCGAAGTAGGTTGCATCTACATCAAAACCTAACCCAAAATCAAACTCATAACGTAATCCTGTTGCTAAAGTAAATTGAGCAGCATCACCCACTTTTAGACCATTTGCATATACACGTACAGTATCTACAACAACATTGTCTTCATTAGAAATAAGAGCTTCAACATTGTTTTTCCAGTACCAATCTCCGATAGAAACCATACCACTTACGCTAAGCCCACGAATAGGCTTCCATCTGATATCTGCTTCTACACCACGGTGTAAAGCATTGATACCTGTGATATTTGCAGTAAATTGGTTGCCAGAAGTATCTGTGAAATTATCAAAGAAGATTTTGTCATTCCAGAAAGTATAGTAAAAGTTAAGATTTGCTGATACCGTAGAAGTACGAAGTCCATATCCTAATTCCGCACCAATGACTTTCTCATTAAGAGCGCCATTGTTAGCTGTGTTGTCAAAGTTAGGGAAAACAGCATCAAAACCAGGAGCACGCGAGTAGTAACCTGTATTTACATAAATGTTATGCATTTTGTCAATGTTGTAGTTCGCACCAGCTTTGGTCGTATACCCCCAGTAGTTAAAGCGCTCCGTTTTTTGCTCTTCTGGAGCATATTGAAAACGATCCACACGCTTATAACCCGTACTAGAACCAGAAAGAGCAAGGAAGGCTGATAATCCAAAGTCAGAGTTGTATTCTAATTGAGTAAAAACACCTTCCCAATCTACAATCCCATCATTATCATAATGGATTTTCTCTCCAACGCCTTTTAAAGCACCAGACTCATGCCAGTCAATGTCTCCATCATTATTAGCATCAATCTCCGTTCCTTGGTTATTATCATCACGGATATCCAACCAAGTATCATTACCCAATAAATCATCCACTCTTCTATAGTGTAACCCAACATAACGACGAAGGTCAACACCAGCAAGTAGGTTTATTTTGGGGGTAATATCCATTTTGAAAGTAGAAAGAGCGCCAAACCAGTTATGCTCATTCATAGAAGCACGACGAATAATCCCATTTCTTTCCGTAGCCACGAAACCCGTACCTGCTTGGTTGGTGTTAGGAGCATCATCGAAGACGCCAGTATCTTCACCAGTATTCCAAGCTTTAATATCATCGAAAGGAATCAAGCCATTCTCATCTTCATGTCCCCAAGTTCCTCGACCATCAATACGACCGCGATCTCCTGTTCCGCCACCACGTCCGATAGAATAGTAGCAAGAAGTTGTCCAAAAGAATTTATCAACTTTTTCCCAAGAGTGATTCAAGGCAAATTGCGGTTTATGGTAGAAGTTTTGTCTGATGTTGTAAACCTCACCATCTAAA
Source organism: Saprospiraceae bacterium (assembly GCA_020631545.1). Lineage (GTDB taxonomy): Bacteria > Bacteroidota > Bacteroidia > Chitinophagales > Saprospiraceae > JAHDHB01. The sequence goes on from JAHDHB010000426.1 coordinate 1,588, forward strand.
TATCCCCAATCATGGTTGCGACGACGGTCTGCATCCGTAACCTGGTCTAAAGGCTTTATGTCTAGTCTTGTAGAACGTTGTCCGTGCTTTTGCGGAGCACCAAACCCTGTCAAGGTCAAGCGATGCTCATCTCCAAACTCTTTAGTGATAGAGCCAAAGTAAGAATAAGCATCAATCCAACCCGCATCAATATAACCATCTCCAGTCGTGCGAGAACCAGAAAGCGTAATCGCCCAGCCTCCTTTAAGACGACCAGTAGAAGCGGTAAGACCATACTTCATGTAGCCATCGTTTCCTACATTGAAGAAAGCAGAACCACCAGCTTTAGCATCGGTTGTTTTAGTGATAAGGTTCATCGTACCCCCTACAGAACTAACGGCCAATTTAGAAGCCCCAAGCCCACGTTGCACTTGAATCATACGAGTCACATCACTCAAACCAGCCCAGTTAGACCAGTATACCCAACCGTTTTCCATGTCGTTTACAGGGATACCGTTTATCAGTACGGCTGTATTTCGTTGGTCAAAACCACGAATATTGATCCTAGAATCTCCAAATCCACCAGAACCTTTAGTCGTGTATACGGAAGGGGTAGATTTTAGTATTTCAGGAAGTTCTTGATTACCTACCTTATCTTCAATAATTTCTGCATCAATAGTAGAAACCGCTACAGGTGTTTGTCTATCAACAGCTATAGAAGCAACAACTTTAATTTCTTCTAGCCCAAGAGCGCCAGAATTCAAGTTTACCGTACCCAATTCAAGTGGCCCATTTCCTACGGTAACTTCTTGACGTACATCAGAATAGCCGATGTAAGAAAAAACAAGCGTGTAAGTGCCGGGTTCAACATTATTAAGTTCAAATTTACCGTCAATATCAGTAGATGCACCTTTTGTTGTGCCCTCTATCGTAACAGGGGCATAAACTAGCGCTTCTCCTGTTTCTCCATCCATCAATGTCCCTGTAATGCTCCCTTGTGCGAAAAGCAAAACCGAGAAGGTTAACATAAGAAAAGAAGTAAAGAGCTTTCTCATGGAATAAGTTGGTTTTTAGTAACGGTACTCGTTAAAGATTAGATTGGGCTAGTTAGAGAAGGATACCGTTACATAGCGTTAAGAAATTCGATGCAAATATAATTCGCTGAGCCTTCGATTTAGGTTAAATTAAGATTAAGTTATGAGGAAATGAGGGTTTTAACTGATATTGTATTTTCACAAATTCGAATGGTGTTGAATGAGTCAAAAATGCAATGCTTTGTACCATGTTGCTCAATAACCACCGCCTTAACTCAGTTTGGCCTTGTTTTTTTGATAGCTCTTTTAATGCTCTTTTAACATTGTTTTAACTTTTCAATGTCACAAATATAATAAAGTTGTAGTGCTTGGAATGTCTTTGTTATCCTTGATGGATAGTGTTTTCTACTACCTAATTGGGTAGTTTCATAGTAAGGCTAAACCCGATTCTTTCGTTTTTGTCAATGTCACCAAGTTGTCCGAAAATGATAAAAGTTTGACAATAGGGCTCTTCTTCAAAATTCCTTTTGGTTGTGTCCCCTTTGTTGTCTTATTAAATTCTTTGTCAGTGTGCTATAGCAAAATAGGGAAGATGTAGGGCAGATAGTTTAGCTTTTACCTACTACTGCCCTAAAACTATCACGGATTACTATGGTGCTGGCTTCGCCACGTTAGGCTAGTGGTTCTGTTCAGAAGTTCTAGACAGTTTAAGCTTGTTATTTTTCCGTTATACTGCGTTGCTCATCGGTCAGGTAGCTACGGCTAACTTCCCTCTTCGCGCCTTGTCTAACAAAAAAATTACTACGCCTAAAACTATCCATTATTTCTGAGCAGTGCCACTAGGAGAAAACGAGGTACGAAGCTTACTCATTTATCAAGAACGGCCAAAATTTAATGTTTTCCTAGGAGATACATGTGTTTGAATGTTATTGGTTAGTAGTGATTGTTTATGATATACAGTAGTTTAGAACCTATTGGGAAGTCTTTTAAATGTTCTTTAGTGTAGAAGTCTTCAAGCGATTGAGCATCTAAACTATATTTTTCGTAACTTGTCTTATAAATCAACCTTTAAACATTACAAAAGATGTCTTCACAAGAACTTAAACTAAATATAACAGGTTTGCTTAAAGAAGTAGAAAATACAGCTATTCTTCAGCAGATTCGTGATATTTTATTGAAGGAAAAAAAACACAAAACGGTCATTGGCTTCACTAAAAATGGTGAAGCTATGGACAAGGAAACTTATCGGCAAAAAGTCGTGGAAGCTATTGAACGAATTGATTCAGGGAAATACATTTCTCAAGAAGACTTACAAAACGAAGCAAAAAACTGGTAATGACTGCTAAAAAATACCGTGTGATATGGGATTTGAAAGCCAAAATGCAATTGAAAGAAATATTCGAATACCTAAAAGACAATGTCTCGCTAGAAACTGCCGAATATGTCAAAAATGGCATTTTTGACACAACTGATAGCTTAAAATTTTTTCCAGAAAAATGTCCTCCCGATAAATTTCTGGATGATTTACCCTATCGAGTTCGTGTTGCAAAAAAATGGAGCTACAGGGTAGCCTACGAGATAAGAGAAAACGAGGTGCGAATCTTACTTATCTATCATTCAAAACAACATAGAGAAACGGTTAAAAAAATGTTTTCGTCCAAATAGTAGATTAATTTTCTTACCATCAATCTTGAATGGTCTGTCTCATCGTATTTTTTCGTTCAAACGACCTAACGTCCCTCCTTGCACCTTCGCCACAAATTACGTAAATTCGTGCATGACTACTGAGGATTATAAAATAATGCTGCCGACATTACCCGTAGAACCAGGGGTTTATCGTTATATCAATGAAGATGGAGTGATTCTTTATGTTGGAAAAGCCAAAAATCTAAAGAAACGTATTGCATCCTATTTCGGAAATAAAAAGCACCGCACAACGAAGACCAAACGCTTAGTCCGCGCGGCTTCCCACTTAGAATATACGGTCGTAGAAACAGAACAAGACGCTTTATTACTAGAGAGCACACTCATCAAAAAATACCAACCTCGTTATAATGTTCAATTAAAAGACGGTAAAAGTTATCCTTACATTTGTATCAAAAATGAGCGTTTTCCTCGGGTGTTTATGACGCGTAAAGTCATTAAAGACGGTTCGAAGTACTTCGGTCCTTATCCTTCTGTGCGAAGAGTCATCGTCATTTTGGAGCTAATCAAGCAATTATTCCCGCTAAGAAATTGTGTCTACAACCTTTCTGAAGAGAATATCGCCAAAGGCAAATTCAAAGTATGCCTAGAATACCATATTAAAAACTGTGAAGGAGCTTGTCAAAACCTTGAAACAGAAGAAAATTATAACGAGAAAATTGAGCAAATCAAAAACATGCTTAGCGGTCATTTTGGAAATGTAACTCGACATCTAAAAAAGGAAATGAAAGCTCATGCCGAGGCGCTTGCCTTTGAAAAGGCACAAGAAATCAAGGAGAAATTAGCTGCTTTTGAAAATTACCAAGGAAAATCTACCGTAGTAAATCCTTCCATTAAAGATGTGGATGTTTTCGCTATTGATATGGATGAGAAACTGGCTTACGTCAATTATCTTCGAGTAGCTAGTGGCGCTGTCATTCATGGGTTTACGCTAGAGATGACTCCAAATTTGAATGACGATAAGAAGGATTTATTGACTTTCGCCATTCCCATGCTCCTAGAAAAATTCGCTAGTACGGCGCCGGAGTTAATTCTCCCTTTTCGTGTTCCTGTCCTTGGTTATGATGAGAAAAAAATAACGATACCTCGACGTGGCGATAAGCTAAAGTTACTAGAGCTTTGCCAAAAAAATGTCTTCTACTACAAACTGCAAAAGCAAAAACAGGAAATCGCAAAACAAGGTAAGCAAACGCATACCGAGCGCTTAATGCGTACCATGAAAGAGGATCTAAATATGGACGAATTGCCCTTGCATATTGAGTGTTTTGACAACTCGAATATTCAAGGCTTTTACCCCGTAGCCAGTTGTGTCGTCTTTCGAAATGGCCGCCCTGCTAAGCGCGATTACCGCTGTTTCAACATCAAAACCGTAGAAGGCCCCAACGATTTTGCTTCCATGGAGGAAGTCGTTTACCGTCGGTATAAAAGAATGCTTGATGAACGAACGCCCTTGCCACAACTCATTGTCATAGATGGTGGTAAAGGCCAGTTGAGTTCTTCCATCAAAACACTAGAACAGTTGGACTTGATGGATAAAGTTACGGTCATTGGCATAGCCAAAAAACTCGAAGAAATTTATTTCCCTGGGGATTCTGTCCCCTTGCTCCTCAGCAAAAAAAGCGAAACCTTAAAAGTCATCCAACAAATTCGAAATGAAGCACACCGCTTCGCCATCACCTTCCACAGAAATCAACGTTCTAGAGATTTTACCAAAACCGAACTCACCAATATCCCCGGCATAGGCGAAAAAACGGCAGCTAAATTATTGAATCATTTTAAATCCGTCAAACGGGTAAAAGAAGCGAAAGTCAGTACTTTAGTAAGCATCGTAGGACAAGGAACTGCGGAGAAGGTGATTCGCTATTTTCGAGAGCAGGAGAAAAAGGGAACTTAGGTAAAGATGGATAATGTATGGTTGTTGTACCCCCTAGTGGTTTTAACAGACGAAGTTGTATCTGTCTGAATTAATTAATACCATCCTCATCTACT
>JAHDHB010000427.1 GCA_020631545.1 Saprospiraceae bacterium
GAAAATCCAAAAGAACTTAAGTCGGAATCCATCAACCAGCAAACCTCTGTGCAAAGAACAAAAGAAATCCCCTGCGGAGGCATAGGAGGAGATGTAGTGAATTGGCCAGAAGAACGATGCCGACAGTGGGGGATGGATTGGGTAAATGGAAAATGCTACCTCTGCTGGTAAGGAAAGCCACAAATAAGCAACAGCTAGTTCGGAACTAACCCAGCTTAGCAAAAAACTAACAGCGGTCAGTTCAAAACTAACTCGGGTTAGCAAATAACTAACAGCGGTCAGTTCAGAACTAACTCGGCTTAGCAAATAACTAACAGCAGTTAGTTCGGAACTAACTCGGCTTAGCAAATAACTAACAGCGGTTAGTTCGGAACTAACTCGGGTTAGAAAATAACTAACAGCGGTCAGTTCAGAACTAACTCGGGTTAGTTAATAACTAACCGATCCCCCTTACCAAAAAAGTTCCCGAGATAGCTTGAAGAATCAACAAAAAGAAGTAGGGAAACGATAGCTTCTTGTAGTATAAGCTCTTATACCCTGTCTTTTTTTTGTAAAAAAAGCGATTTGAAGCGTTGATGTGTAATTAGCAAGAAAAAGGTTAACTCTTGCACATTTAGGCCTTTGGGTAAAATTTTCTGCGTTTTTCGGTCAGGAAATTTGTAGCGATGGAGTTGGACTTGGACTTGCACGCAGTATGTTCCAAAACCGCTACAACTATTCCCAACAAATCTACCACTACCATGAAATTGCTACCTATAATTTTAGCCACTGTTGTTTCCCTTAATGCCTTCTCCCAAGACTTACGAGATAAATTTGATTTTCGTTTGGGAGTTGGAGTGATGAACTTCCCTAGTGAAAGAGATGGCTCAAGCATGCTCGAATATGAGCTGAATTATCAAATCAACACACTGCTAGCGGCTAGTGCTAGCCTCAATTTAGGACGGGAAGATGGATACTCTTATCATCAATGGAATTTGAATCTTTTTGTGACGCCTTTTAAGAAAAAACAATGGCAAACACTACGATTGGGAATGGGAATAGCTAGTCATAAGGCTACCCGTTCCATCGAAATTTTTACTTCTTTTTATTCCACAAACTACATTCATAACCAAACTATCTATATACCTTATAAGGAGACCGTGCTAGGCCACAATATCATCCTAGAAAAAACATTTCCCATCCGCGAAAAATGGCTGCTAGGTATCAAAGCATTCACCCAATTTTACTGGAATAGGGATTTAAATTATGGATTCTTAGCGAAAGTGGGGCGGCGATTTTGAGGTTTAGCTACTTGAAAGATTAAAATCGTGAGACTATTAACGATTTTAGAATAAACGCACCTAATTAAAACATTTGCAGAGTGTCAGGATCGTCCCGATAAATAAATCGGGACGCTTACTAAATTTGCCTTTGGCAAATTTGATTTTCACCATCGGCTAAAGCCAACGATCCTAGCACCCTGCTTCTTTTTTATGCTTTGGAAGTCCTTTATCAAACAGTCTTTTCAAGCGAAGCACAGAAAATTACTTAGCTGCTTGCAAAAACCAAATCGTGAGACAATTAACGATTTTTGCAGGCAGCAACCTTCCCTTTTTGCAGGGTTTGGCTTGCGAGAATGCTAAAAAGGGAAGGTTTAAGCTGAGGCAGAGTACTTTTCTTAAACCTTCCCTTTCTTGCCTAACACAAATCCACCCGGCAGAAAGGGAAGGTTGTGACTCGTACTTTTGTAGCGCAGCAAGCAAAATTCCTTAGCTACTTGGAATATCCACATCGTGAAAGAAATTCCGATAATTGATTAAACGCACTCAATTAAAACATTTGCAGAGCGTTCAGGATCGTCTGCTTTAGCTGACGGTTATTAAATTTGCTAAAGGCAAATTTCTTTTTACCATCGGCTAAAGCCAACGATCCTGAGATGCTGCCACTCGCTTAAACTTTGAGGATTCATACGCACTCACGCAGGTTATCTCACTCTTTTTCAAGCGGTAGCCCAGAAAATAATTAGTGGCTTACGAGTCAACTCTTGTCCCGAAGTGGTCTCAAAGACTTTTGGGGTAATGAGCACTAGTCAAGCCATCTCAAAGTAGCTGGAAGCTTTATTTAAAGTCAATGACAAGTCAAGTTCATTCCTAATTTTTCACTTTTAATTCTTCATTCCCCCCTTCAAATCCCTCATTTCCTTATCTTTGCTCCTCAAAACCTTAATCCTAATGAAAACAAGCTGCCTCATCTCTACCTACGGACTGTTACTAGTAGTAGCATTGGGGCTTCCTGTGTTCACCCTTGCCCAATCCTGGAGCGTCAAGCACTATGGGACCGCCGATGGATTACCCGGCAATACCACCTACCAAGTTGTACAAGACGATAAGGGCTATATGTGGATTACAACAAATAATGGTATTTGCCGTTTTGATGGCAAGGAATTTAAAACCTACAATAGCCCACTGATAAAAAATAATGAGATTTTAAGGTGTAAGATGGTTTGGGGGCAACCTTGGTTCCTCAATTTTAAAGGCGTTTTATTTTATATTGAAGAGGAAGAAGTACACCGCTTTTATCCTGAAGAAGATGAGGAAGATAAGAATATCCTAGATTGGCTAGAAGATGATTTTGGTAATTTATTTGTGCTTGTAGAACAGGATACAACTCAGGATGCTCTCCTCGTTTTTGAAAGAAATGTAGCTGGAGAAGTAACGCTGAAAAAGCGAATTGAATTTGAGGAAGATTCTTACGGGGATAGCCGCATAAAAAATTACCTGATAAAACAGAACAAACAACTTTTTTTGATAGAAGATACGAAAGACAGTTATGTGCTTGAATACCAATATTCAGAAAATCTCTTTAAGGAAGTATATCTGGGGAAAAGAGTAGGGTACGCTAATGCTTACCAATTCCAGAATAAACCTAAATTGTTGTTTTATGATAAATATAGAAAAAAGTTTTGGCTAAATTACATTCCTCAAAAAGGTTGGGGCAGCACCTCACTTCCTCAGCACCCTCATCTCAACACAATTTTGTATTATTTTCAGGATTCCCAATCAAGAATTTGGAGTTACGATAATAAACGTTTATTACGCTTAAATGATAAGTTCGAAATCATTCAAGACCTAACCCATCTCGTTAATAATCAAAGAGTCAATGAAATCAAAGAAGATCGAGAAGGGAATATTTGGTTCTCCACCAATAAAGATGGCTTATATGTGCTTCAAAATTCTCCTTTTATCCAATACACGCCTGAAAATTCTGACCTTCCAGACAAATACATCTACGACATAGACGGTGATAAGCAAGGAAATGTATGTATTGCAAGTCATCCCGCCTCCCTTAGTCTAATGCGAGGAAAAAAAATCGTAAGCAATACCCAAATGTCTGACTCCAAGTCGGAAATTTATGACATTATGGTGTATGATGATAAGGACATTTTAGTGGCTTTGGATGGTATTTATGTGTATCAGGTAGATAATGATAAATTGATCAAGAAATTAGAGCCATCCTCTAGGTCATCTATTAAGCGATTTACACAAAATAACAATAAGGACGTATTGCTTTCAGCACCTAGCTATACTTATTATTTAAATGAGCATGAGGCAATACACTATTCTATTCCTATAAAACCATATTGTGGATTGCTTCAAGAAAAAAACATGGCGCTTATTGGTTCAAATAGAGGAATGTATGAATTAGTACTACGTCCTTCAAACGCCAATATGGAGCTACTAAGAACCCCTAGCGGAATATACATTAATCCTTATTTGAATTATCAAGGTATTGACCATTATTTTCAAGATAGAAATCCGCTCATCAAAAAGCACTACTTCCAAGACAGTCTCAGCATAGACTACTACATTGCTGATATACAAAAGGCTAAGGACAGTACAATCTGGATAGCTACAAGAAGCAACGGCCTCTACCAAATTGAAAATAATGCCATAGTTCATCACTATCTAGAAGGCGCAACCAGTATTACCAGCAATATTTGTCACCGCGTATTCATCGATGAAAAAAATCAAGCATGGCTATCCACCAACAAAGGACTCAATCGCATCCATCCCAAAACGCATCAAGTACGTAGAATCACCGTAGATGATGGCCTTACTTCAAACTTTGTCACCTCCACGTATAAATTTGAGGATCAAGTCTATGTAGGAACAGGCAATGGATTGACTGTATTTAATGAAAATGATATAACAGATGTCCAACCTGCTCCACCTGTCATCTTGCGGGATATAAAAATCAATGAAAAGGATACTTTGCTTAAGTCAACTTATCATCTAAACTGGAATCACAACGCTCTATACATTGGTTTTATAGCGCCCTACTTTCAAGGAAAAATAAGCTATAAATATCGAATGCTCGGTATCAGGGATGATTGGATAAATACGGATGATAATTATGCTCGTTTTCCTGAATTAACTGCTGGGAAATATACTTTTGAAGTGAAATCAGTCACCAGCAACAACATTGAAAGTAAGGAAGTTGCACAAGTAAAATTCACCATTAAACCCCATCCGCTCTTCAGTCCTCTAGCGTATAGCTTGTACGCACTGACTCTACTAGCTTGCCTATTGCTGGCCTTCTACCTTCGAATACGCCAAATCAAGTACCAAGAAGGCGAAAAAACGAAGATCAATAAGAAATTTGCAGAGCTGGAGTTGCAAGCCTTACAAGCACAAATGAATCCCCATTTTGTCTTCAATGCCATGAATGCCATCCAAAATTATATCGTAAAAAAAGAAGTCAATGAAGCGAATCGATATTTGGCAGAGTTTGGGCGCTTGATGCGACTTTTTTTGGATTCGTCCTACAAAAAATACATTGATATAGAAGAAGAAATCGAATTACTCCAACTATATATCCGCTTAGAGAAGCTACGCTTCCGCGATAAATTTGAAGTTCATTTTCATATAGATGAACAGGTAGAACAGACCTTAGAAATCCCCTCTTTGTTGCTCCAACCCTTCGTCGAAAATGCGATCAATCATGGTTTAGCTTATAAGGAAGGGAAAGGAGAGTTGCATATCAGTATGAAACAACAAGCAGATACTATTCATATTGCTATCGAAGACAATGGTATTGGTCGTGAAAGAGCCATGAAAATCAGACAAGGTTCTTTTAAATCGTATAAACCCCTGGGTATACAAATCATTAATGAAAGATTAGCGACGCTCCATACGATGGAAGATCTGGAAGTCAATTTAACGATTATTGATCTAGCAGATGACGCTGGAAATGCTGTAGGAACACGCGTAGAAATGCAAATTCCTATTATCGAATAACACCTAAAATTCAACAACATGAAAGCAATAATTATTGATGATGAAGCAGGAGGCCGAGAGTACTTGAGCCAAGCCCTAGCAAGAGTCTGTCCTAATGTCCAACTCTTAGGAATGGCTGAAAATGCAGACCAAGGCTATCTACTTATTCGAGAATCACAACCAGATTTGGTGTTTTTAGATGTAGAAATGCCGAATGGTTCTGGTTTCGATTTACTTCGTCGCTTTGAAAACATCAATTTTGAGCTAATCTTCGTCACTGGTTTTGATAAGTACGCACTCAATGCCATCAAATTTAATTGTTTAGATTTTTTGCTAAAACCTTATTCCTTTGAAGATCTAGCAAAAGCGGTCGAAAAAGCAAAAATCAAGCACCAAGAAAAAGATCTAAAAAGTCACATGGCCAATTTATTGTTCAATTTACAACAAAATAAAAGTGAACTCCTAAAAATTCCTTTACCCACCTCAGAAGGCTTCGAATTCGTCGAAATAAAAAGTATTATTCACTTAGAAGCAGATGGCAAATACACTCGTTTTCACTGTGCTGGAGGTAAATCTTTATTCATATCCCGAAGTCTCAAAGATTATCAAGGAATGTTTGAAGAACATGGCTTTTTCCGTATTCATCATAAACACCTCATTAATCTAAACAAAATAAAAAAATACCATAAAGGAGAAGGGGGCTATGTCGTCATGACGAATGAAGCGAATCTTGATGTTTCACGCAAAAAAAAGAAAGAATTCTTGCAGCGCTTAAGCCAAGGAGGAACAAGGTGAAACACAAGGCATAACACTAAGCATTATTCAAAATCAGCAATTCTCGGTTTGACATAAAAAACATGTTTTTAGTAACTAAGGAGTGCTCTCTTGCCTATTTTGGGCAAAACTTTTGGCCTATTTTACGAACCAATAGGGGTTGAAACCCATAGCCATCAACTTAAGCCAAAAGCCCAAAATTTGCAGGCAGTGCCGTCTGGACAGTGTGGGGAAGGCCTTGGGGGAAGGTCTGG
>JAHDHB010000428.1 GCA_020631545.1 Saprospiraceae bacterium
AGCAAATGCCCTACAAGTAAAAGAGGCGTTAGTACTAAAAATCGAACAAGAGTTAAAGCCTTAAGCAATAAAGACTAACCAATGTACTTCCACTATAACTTAAAACGCTAAAAATACAGGAAGAATGGCATTATTTTATGGTGTTTTATGTAATACCATCATGCTTAGATCTATACTTACGCCATCTACGTTCAAAAAATTCTTTTGTAGTCCAAATTCTTTAAAACCAGCCTTGTTGTAGATTTTAATTGCAGACCTAACATTTGTCATCACACCTAATTCGATTTGTGTTAAACCACTTAATTTGAAAGCTTCTTTAATCGTTGTTTTTAGCAAATCAAATCCAATGCCCTTACCTTGGAAATCTGGTTGAACAAACATTTGAATAAGCTCTCCTCGATGCTTACATCTTGAATCTGCCATTCTGTAGAAACCGCAAATACCCATGAGTTGACTTTCGAAGAATGCTCCTACGATGAAATTTTCGGGATTCAACTCTTCGATATTTTTTTCAAAGGACAGTTTTTTCATTCGCTTTTGCTCTTCATATTTAGAGAGAAAGCTATTAGGATAGCACTTTAAGCTTTCCAGTCGAATTGCTCTATACAATATAGATTCATTTGAGTTTTCTGTATTGTATTTTCATTCCATTTTTTTACTAAAAAAATTCGACCTGGAAGCCTATTAAATTCTCTTCATTAAAAGAGAAACGGCCTCTATTTATCCTTCATCCGCTATCAACGCCTGATAAATAGCATCATGGATACGTAAACGAATGTCATGCTTATTCAATTTCCAGTTATTCATACTAGGATATGTACGATTGGAGAGGAAAATGTAGATGACTTCATTCCTTGGATCTGCCCAGACACCTATGCCTGTAAAACCGGTGTGGCCAAAAGTCTCCGAAGAAGCTAATGGCGATATATTGGGGTCTTTTGCCTTATTGCTTTCTTGCATATCAAAGCCAATCCCTCGCCTTGTTGTATTTTCGTGGCGAGTGGTGAATAAATCTACCGTTTCTGAACGGAAATACTCATCACCACCATAATATCCTCCATTAAGTAGCATTTGCATGATAATGGCCAAATCTTCGGCATTGCCAAATAAACCTGCATGGCCTCCAACACCACCAAGCATTGCCGCGCCCATATCATGAACGTGCCCACAAATCGTTTGATGTCTATAATAGGTGTCTTTTTCTGATGGAACAATGCGTGCTGTCGAGAATTTATCCAAAGGATTAAACATCAACGTTTTTAATCCAAGAGGAGCATAGAATTCGTCCCTTGTATATTCATCGAACGGTTTTTTCGTCATGTCCTCTATCATTCGATGGAAAAGATAAAAACCTAAATCCGAATACCGATAGCGTTGAGCAGGAAGCAGCTCCGATTCTACGATTCGTTGAATAATCGTGTCAGGATAGCTCTTTTCCATATACAAATTCTTCGCTACAGGAAGTGGAAATTTTTCACTCTTGCTTTGTTTATAAAACTCCGATTTCGGTCGCTTGTATTTCTTGGTTATCGTTTCCGAATAAAAAGGAAGCCAAGAAACCAGCCTTGCTGTATGAGAAAGAATATCGCGCATTTTCAAATTCGCCTTGTTCGACCCCTTCACAACATCCATATAAGTCCCTAAAGTTTGGTATAAGTCGATTTTACCTTCTTCTTGTAGATTCATTAGGGACATCGTCGTTGCTGCTATTTTCGTCACCGAAGCCAAATCATAAATGTCTGAATTAGAAACAGGTGTTCGTTTATTGTAGCTGTGATGCCCATAGCTTTTTTGAAAAATCACTTTGCGATTTTTAGCCACCAATACTTGACAGCCCGGCGTCGCTTTCAAGCGGATAGCTTCTGCTGCAATGTCGTCAATAGCATTCAATTTTGAAGCGATAAAGCCTGCTGCTTCTGGTCTAGTATATTGGATTCGAAGCAAATCTTCCGTATCTACCCCCATTCCAAACTGACTCTTTTCGGAAGAAGTAATCGGCAATCTACCCGTAGCACGTACAGCACCAAAAAGCATTTGCGCAGCCTTTTCTTGCATCAGCTCATGATCTTCATAACAGGCGACTAGCCAATCTATCTCATCAAAATACTTGAGGCTGTAGGGACTCCCAAAAACATTGACCACTACTTTCGTCTCTTGACTTAACTTCTTCAAAAAATTGCGGGTACTTTTTGTTATCCCAAAATTCTTCTTGGAGGATTTGCTCATGTTATGCAAGCCTACAATCACTAAATCTTTCCTTTTCAAGGTGTTGATTAGAGCCGATGAAACTTCTTTACCCGAATTGTGATGGCTCATTGGAGCATAATGGTCCAACATTCGTTGAAATGCTGTTCTAGAATTTGAGCCAATAGACAAGGAAGCAATACTTAATGTATCTAGTCTTCGAAAAGGGATTAATTTTTCAGGATTACGAACGACCGTTATCGCATTTTCAAATAAACGTTCTTTCAGCAAGTAAGCTTGGGGCGTATTCAAGTCCTTTTGTACCTCTGCAACAGAAATATTTTGAGGTGTATGTAAACCAAAACGGTATTTCATTTTTAAGATCTTACGCACTTTAGCATTAATGTCTCCTTGCGCAAGCTCCCCTTTCTTTATAGCCGCTTTTATGGCAGAAATAGCCGCTTTCAAATTATTCGGAAGTAAAAGAACATCATTTCCTGCTTGTAAAGCACGGACTTCTCCTTGACCATTTTTAAAGTATTTTGTTACGCCAGCCATGTCCAAGCCATCCGTAAAAATCAACCCTGAAAAATCGTAATCACTTTGAAGCATATCCGTCACCATCGTCCTAGATAGCGAAGAGGGTAGATTGGGCGTACTATCAATAGCAGGAATCGACAAGTGCCCCATCATCATACTAGCTAAACCCGTCTGTGCTAGGATTTTAAAGGGATATAACTCAATGCTATCCAAACGTTCTTTGCTGTGCTTGATCACCGGTAAATCGTAGTGAGAATCGACATTCGTATCGCCGTGGCCAGGAAAGTGTTTGGCGCAGCCCATCACGCCATTATCTTGCAAGCCTCTAGTGTACATGTAGCCTTTGGCCGCTACATTCAAACGATCTTCTCCGAAAGAACGATCATTAATAACGGGATTATCTGGATTATTATTGATGTCGATGACGGGTGCAAAATTTACATTAACGCCTATCCGTTTACATTGTCTCGCTACCTCTGCACCAAAATCGTAAACGAGTTTATTTTTTTGAATAGCGCCTAGGGTAAGCTGTCGAGGAAAGCTGATCGTTTTCTTTGGAAATCGCATCCCTAGCCCCCACTCCGCATCCATTGCTATCATCAACGGTACTTTAGCTTTTTCTTGGTAACGATTCGTTAGTTCTACTTGTTTTTCGGGGCTTCCTTGAAAAAAGATGACACCTCCTACATGTTGATTCGTTATTTTATCTTCGATTTCTTTTTCATGTGCAGCACCTTGATTCGAATAGGCACGAATCACAAACAATTGGCCTAAGCGCTCGTCTTCAGAGAGTTGAGTATACACAGAGTCTACCCAAATCTTTTCCAAAGCAGAATCAACAGAATCGTTAACCGCTTCTTCGGGAGGACGACTGAACTTTAAAGGAACGTTGAAGAGGGTGACCAACAGCGCGATTAGGCCAGCTATACGCATATACTTGAATGTTTTTGTCGAAATAATTTTTTTCACTATACTTTGATGAATTACGAAGTGTGAATTATGAATTACGAATTACGAATTAAGAGTGAAATCCATATCAAACTCCTAATTCCTAATTCGTAATTCTCAACTCATAATTATAATTAGTTTTGTCCTACATTTGGGTCGATTTTCAAGGCTTTATTCACCAACTCTTTTCCCTTTTGAGGATTTCCAGTTTGGCTATAAAAAGCACCTAAATTGTACAAAATATTTGCATTTTTTGGTTGTTTAGCGACTAGATCTTCAAACAAACGGATAGCTTCATTTGTTTGGCCTTTCGAAGCATAGCAAAGACCGATGAGGCGATAAATCTCATTATCTTCCTTATCAAACTCTAGGCCCTTATTCAAATACTTCAAAGCCTCATCAAAATTCTGCAACCGTTCGCCATAAAATTTGCCCCAATCCCTGTACGTTTGCGCTTTATTTTT
Organism: Saprospiraceae bacterium; assembly: GCA_020631545.1. GTDB lineage: Bacteria > Bacteroidota > Bacteroidia > Chitinophagales > Saprospiraceae > JAHDHB01. The sequence goes on from JAHDHB010000428.1 coordinate 4,137, forward strand.
CCTCAATTGCTCCTGATCCCGCGTAAAAGGTTTTAAACGCTCAAAATAGCTAATTGATTCCTGAAAATAGCTTAAAGCTTGAGAAAAACGTTGGCGCTGTTGTTTATTACCTATGTGGTTAGCCGCATCTCGATACGTTATCCCTAGGTTGTTAAGTGCTTCCTTAGAGTTTTCCTTGTAGGATAAGGATTTTTTGAAGTAACCAAAAGCCTCCTCATACTTCTTCAAATAATTGTGCGCATTCCCCAACTGCAAGTAAGGATTCGAATAAGTGGGATGAATTTTCACAGCGGCTTGCAAATGCTCAATCGCCTTTACTATTTTCGGCTCAAAAGCCCTGTCCATCTCCGCTTCCTTCGCTTTTTTCTGATTCGGGTTCTTGATATCTGCTAGTGATTTTAGTACCTCATTTTTCTCCTCCAAAGCTTTCGCTATCATCTCTCCCCCTACAGCGTTCTGCAATTTTGCACTATTTTTAGACGTCGCGACATCCGTCAAAAACAAGGTATAATTGTCTTTCCAAGCCGTATTCCTAGTAATCGTTTTAAAACTATAAGCTGTAAACAAAAAACCAAAAACAGCCATAGCTACCCCCAAATCTTTCAAGGTTTTAAGCGGTAAATCACCTCGCATTCGCTTGCCCAATTCATACAACAAAAGTGCCACTAAAAAGGTAAACCCAATAGAAGGCATAAATAGAAATCGCTCCGACATATTCGTACCAATAGCAAAAACAACATTCGAAACAATAGACAAGGAAAGCAAGAAAAAGATAACACCATATCCCCTTCTATCTTTTTTAATAAAAGCATAAATCGCATATCCAATCAAACCAATATATAAGAACAAGCTCAAGAGTACTTCCCAATTGCCCCAATTCATTTTACCCACATGGTAAGGATAGTAATCATGCGTCAAAGTAATCGGCGCAATGAGCAATTGGATGTATTTTCCTAGCGTAAACATGATGGTCGCCATCTTTTCGCCCCCTGTCATATCTACATAAGGATTATTCATCAACTCCTGCGAACTTTCCCCCATATCTAGCCCAATAATAGCGGTTCGAATAGCGATAAAAACAAGCGCCGCACCAAATAAGGGAGCCGTTAGCCCAAGTATTTTCTGAGGTTTCGCCTTCGTAAAGAAATAAAAAGTAACAGGAATAATACCCAAAAAGGTAATCGTATTTTCCTTGGAAAGCAAGCCCAAAAAGAAACATAGAGCACTGTACAACAAAAACTTATTGTCATGCTCATAATAGTATCTAAACAAGAAATACATTGCAGCCAAACTGCCTAGCAATGCTAAAATCTCATCTCGCCCTTTGATATTCGCCACCGCTTCCGTGTGCGTTGGATGGACTACGAATAAAACCGTAGCAACGAAAGCAACAAACCAAGGAAACATACTTTCCGTCTTACCTGAAGGATTCAGGATATAGAGCAATAGTAGGTACAACACAATGGCCGTCAAGCCATACCAAAATATATTGAACAAGTGACCAATAAACGGATTATCAGGAAACAACTGCCATTCTACAGCAAAAAGTACTAGGGAAAGTGGTCGATAACGGCCTCCCGCCACCAGATTTTTTTTCTGTCCAAAAAAGCCGTGAAAAGTATCTTTCGATAAGATATCAGGAATACCCGCGAGCCCTTGCGTCGTAAATTCATTATCATAAATCACAATCGCATCATCTTGCGTATATTGATGCCCTAGCGTATTCGCATACAAAAGACAACTGAGTAAGAAGATACTCAATAATTGTAATTTCTTATTGAAAATAAAGGCTTTAGAGGTAATACTGCTTGGTTTTGCCTTAGTACTTTTTGCACTACGTTTCTTTCCTTTTTTTGCTTTCGTCACAGCTCGAAGATGTTAATTACACTAGTAAATAAAATGCTTCTGCAAAAATATGGAAATATTTGCAACTAAAGGGGAGAAATACGATTTGCCGTGTACGATTCATCCTACAAAACTCAGGTTCCAGCATTCTTTCTTCCTATTTGGTATTCTTAGGGCAGCTAATCCCGCTATCCGTTTGTAGTGGGCACGCTGTAGCTCCATTCAGCATGGTCGTACAGCCATCTTCCTAAACGTCAGCTACCTGTACTTCCTGCTTCATAGTAGCTACAGCGCCCC
>JAHDHB010000429.1 GCA_020631545.1 Saprospiraceae bacterium
CAAGAACACCTAGGTTTAATAGTAGGTCTTACGACCTTTTCACATAGACTCTCATACCGGTAAATACCTGCTAAAAAACCTCTACAACAGCCTAAATTTCAATTTGTCTACTTGCAATTTCGTGTTAAAAAAACAACTAAGTGAAAGCATGTATCACAAAGAAGCACAAAATTCCTCACTCTTAAATCAGTTAGCATATTTTCTCAAATCCTCGCATTCTCTTAGCATTTGAGCGTAGTATTCTGTATCGGAAAACTCTTGCGTTAAGCGCTTAAAATATCGCTTTTCGTTGACGGCATTTTTCCTTTCCCTCCAAGGAAGATTGTCTAGTTGGGAATGAAATTGTTGTTGCTCTGCTTTGGCGGCCATGAAGGCTGCACGAGCTTGTAATTCAGGATCTTTCGTTAGTTTTATCGCCTTATCAAAATAGGACATGGCGACCAGTGGATTGAAATAGTGATAGGTTGGATAATTCTTGTAAAATCCAGCATAATCTTCTTTTCCGTTATACGTCAGATCATAAACGAAGTGATTTGTCCGGTTGTAATAGAGAATTGGGCGATGCCAGCCGTAAGGCGCCATGTTATTCCATGCATTACCTAACATATAGTAGTATTCCGCAGCGTTTTTAGGTTCCTTTTTGGCTCTTTTTTCCAAATCTTGAAGTTGCTTGGCTAAGCTCAATTTATCATAGCTATCTCCGAGGAATTTGTGCTTTTGATAGATAGCATCGCCTTGACCTTCGAACGTTCTATCATAAATCTGCCACATGGAACCCGAAAATACGGTACTATTCATATAATTCAGATTTTTGTAAAACTCCGAATCATAGTTCTTATCCAATTGCTCAAAAGCAGCGATAGCCTTTTCTAAATCATTGCGTTGCAAATAGTAAGTTCCCCTTGCTTCTACGAGATGATGACAAGCGTTTACCCCTATTTTATCCAGCAATAGACGCTCCATGGCGTTAGGTTCTGGAATTTTAATAAACTCTTCTAAATCAATAATCAGATGAATATCCAAATGCTCACGCAAAGTCAATAAATCATTATAACATAAGAAGGACTTTGCCAAATCGTCCTGTTGCTTGTACAACATTCCGAAAGCATCCAACATAAATTCTTTCATATCTTGGCAGCCGTTCAAGTTTTGATTACTAGCATATTCCTTGGCAAATTGTTCTTCTGCCTGCGCATCTATTTCTTTCAACGCGGTGATTCTAGCCACAAAATCAAGGATTTCTGCTTGTGACTTATATTTGGAGGAGGATACACTTGTAAAATGACGACTTGCGGTAGCATAATCATGTTCGAATAAAGCGATATCCCCTAAAGCGATTTTCCATAAATCTTGGCTCGGCAATTTGGGAGCATCTAGCACTTTTTCACATAAAGCTTTAAGTCGATTAATATGTTTTTCGTTTTGGCTGTTGGCTATCGGAAATTGTTTGGCATCGCCTAAAGAAGGAAAATTATCGCGTTCATACTTATTGATTTGACGAATGAGCAGCAAATCCAAATAGGGAGAAGCGGGATCGACTGCCGCAATATTTTCCATCTCTTCTAACTCAAAACCATAGGATTTCAGGCCACGCATTAAGTAAAAAACAACTTGCTCCTCCTTATTTTTGCACATAGAAAAACTAGCATTCCAATCCTCATTATTGGTAAAACCAAAGCTCGTCAGACAAATTTCCCTCCTACTAGGTGCTTTATCAAAAACAATGGAAAAGAGATAAGCAGCTTCAGGACTTTCTAGTCCTTGTAAAGCACCTGCTTTTTGCTCTAAGGCACGATAATAAATATGATTCTTCAACCCCAAAGGCTCGCAAAACTCATCAAAAAGCTGTACGGCTAGTTCTCTTTTCTTGCTGTAATGTGCTAGGCGAACGACTTGATAACCAAAGCGTAGCTTCAAAAAAGCATCATCTGTTTCAGCATATAAAGAACGGCCTTCTTCTATCAAAGCTGCCATAACGTCAACATCTCTACCATTGTCATCATCCCAATAATAATCATACTCCTCCGCTTGTTCTTGGCATTTTTTTGCATAAATCAAGTAACTTATGGCCGCGGATGGTCCTTGGTTTATCCAATGTTTTAGTAGCCCATTTCCCGCATACTTACTAGAAGAATTTGAGGGTAAACCTCCCCTTGAGAACTCCACTAATTCTTTGAGGGGCATTTTATAAACGATGGATGCAATGTCTTCCTTTTTCAAACCATCCCCTAAATATTCCTGCCATTCGACGATATTTGGATCCGGCAAGTCCTCTTTTTTTTCCGCTTCATAATACGGGTAAGAAGGTTCATATAAAAAAGGCATCAATTGTGCATCACCAATGAGTTCTTGGTGAAAAAAATTGTAGTACAGTTCTCCTTCCGAGGGTTCCCAACCACAAGGAATAAGGGTAAGCGGTATAAAAAATACTAGGAGAAATGCAAAGATTTTTTGAAGATAGCGCATGGAATTGAATTGATGATTTGGTGGAATAGTTGGCCTTAAATATAGGGGATTTGAGCAAAAAAGCAGCAAGAAAAATGAGTAAAACCCATTACTATTTCAAAATTTTAGGCTATTTGAAATTGTCCAAAATCTTTGTTAATTTGCTGCGAAGCAAGCCCGTAACGTTGGCTTTAGCCGACAAGTTGCGTCTAAGTATCAAGTAAAAATAGAATTTTTAACACGCCAAATAATAGTATGAAAGGAAAAAGACCATCTGTTTTTTTGAGCCATGTCAAGGAAGACAAAAAGATGGTAAGAAGAATTTACCAGGAGCTAATTAAACACGATTTGGATGTTTGGTTTGACGAAGAATCGCTTTTAGTAGGACAAAACTGGAAACGAGAAATAACAAAAGCAATTGAAAATACCGATTATATGCTGGTATTGCTTTCCGAATCTTCAAATAAATCCGGCTATTTTCATAGCGAACTAAGAAAGGCTATAGAAATTCAAAAACGAAAGCCTCAAGCTACAATCTATATTATTCCTGTAAAATTAGAGGAATGTGAGTTGATTCATTCGGAACTTGAGGAGCTTCATATCTTAGACTTATACCATGATTATGATGAAGGAATTCGCAAGCTTATTCAAGCTTTTGGTCTTCCAATAAACACGGAAGACAAGCATAATTCACCTAAGGTAGAAGAAAAACCTTACCTCAGTTCTATTGAAATTGAGAACTTTTTCAGCCTCAAAAACATTCAAATTCAGGATTTAAATGCAACAAAAGAAATCTATTTCTTAGGAGAAAATGGAGATGGGAAAACCTTATTACTCCAAGCTATTCTATATGCTTTAAAGCGAAAAAAAATAGAAGAATTAGACGACCAAAAAGATATTGGCTTTGTTAATCAGTTATTAATCGATAATTTCGACTTTAATGCAAGTAATAACACTAGTTTCAAATACCATCTACAGGATAGTAATGAGAACTCCTACTCCAATCATTCCATCATGTCCCTAGAGCATGTTTTTGCTTATGGCGTAAATCGCAACCACACGAACTCAGAGGAACATGCTGATAAAGAAGGCTTTTTGACACTGTTTAAAAATGATGCTGAATTACTTCATCCCATTGATTGGTTAAAGGAACAACATCGATTAGCCTTAAAGAAAAATACTCCTTCCAAACTAGATCTTCCAGTAAAATTGTTGGAAGACTTACTTGATAATAATGTCCGAATTGAGATTGACGAAGACATTACGTTCAACATTCAGCTACAAGAACGTCAAACTTCGCTAAAATTCGAACAACTCTCCGAAGGCTATCGAAATGTTATGACTTGGGTGGCCGATCTCCTAGCAAAACTAACGGATAAACAGCCCGAAGTCAAAGAACTGAAAGGCTATCGAGCTATTGTTTTGGTTGATGAAATAGGACTTCATTTACATCCTACTTGGAAGATTGGTTTAGCCAAAAAACTACGGCAGTGGTTTCCGAATATCCAATTCATTTTCACGACGCATAGCCCTACTGTCATCATGGGTGCTAGTAAAGATGCCGTAGTTTATCGATTGTATAAGGAACAAGGTATCACAAAAGTAAGTGAGGCTTATCCTTGTAGTGAAATGAGTCATTTGATGTTGAATGGTGTGATTACTTCGCCCTTGTTTGGCCTAGAAAGTGCTCGAATGCAGACTTATGTGGAGGGGGTTGACGATTTGGATACTTCTGAGGATTACACGTATGGAGAAATTAGACGGCAGATAGATATCGAAGTAAAGCGATTGAAAAAGGCTGGAAAAGTCTATTTCAGCAAAACTGATATTCAAGCAATGGTAAAAGATGCACTCTCCAAATACCAAAAAAACAACATAAGTAATGATAAAAATCAATAAGGATTTAAAAGATTTGCCGTCATCCTTGTATATTGCTTTGGGCATCCAAGGAGAACGTATTCCTAGAGTCTGTAAGAAAACAAACCAGCGAAGAGATGAATTGATTACAAAAGGATGTTATATAGACAAAGACGAATACAACCGTCGGTACAAAATGCCCGATATAAAAGAGCAATTACTTAAAATCTATCATCATAAATGTGCTTATTGTGAACAACGTTATGAACCGTTACAAGTAGAGCACTACCGCCCCAAGTCACATTATTATTGGTTAGCTTATTCTTGGGATAATCTAGTTCTAGCATGTTCTAGTTGTAATAACTCGAAAGGCGCTAGCTTTGACATAGCAGGTACAAGAATCGACGCTCCTACAAATCATTCCATTCACAACTCCGGTGTATCTTATAATAAATCAGAAAAACCAAAGCTCGTAAACCCTGAATGTGAAGAGATTGAAAAACTATTGATTTTTGATAAAAATGGAGGTATTGCTTCAAAAAATGAACGCGTCAAATACACGATAAGCAAGCAAGGATGTAACTTAGACCGACCTTTTCTACAAGATAGCAGGAAAGAAGTTCTAGCAGATTTAGAAGATCTCATAGAAAAAGTTGTTTTAGACTTCGATAATAAAGCAGAACAAATTCAACATCTTCGTTACAGCATCGACAAATTTATCAAGGATGCTTTTGATTCAAAAAAAACTTTTCTAGCCTTTAGGCGTTTTGCTGTAAAAAACTTACTCAGTGATTTGATATAGCGAAAACGAGGTGTATTTATTTATGCCTTTGGGCAAAATTTTCTGCACATTTTGGACAGAAAATTTGTAGAATTTGTCTTGGAGGACACGCAGCACGTCCGCTAAACCACCATAGCCTCCCGCAGACGTACCGCGTGGATTGCTCTTAAGATTTTTGTTTGCTCTTCTTGGTTCTGGCTTGGCCAGTTTAAGCTTTAGTGGATAAAAAAAAGGATTCAGAGGAAAAGGAATCAGAGGGCAACCACGAGGGTTTGCCCCTACGGGTTTAAGGATTAAGGTAACCCACTAGATGATTTCTTCTAGAAGAAAACCCCCTAAAAACTAAACATTTAATACTGAAATAGCCTATCTCCACCATAGTTCTCCTTCTAGAGAAATAAGGAAAATATCTCACGCTTGCTTTCAAGCAAAATCTACTTACTCCAATTTATCTTCTCCCCAAAAAATAATTTTTTTTCCCCCTCCATTAAACCTTTCCATACTCCTCACGTCAAAGGTACGTATTCATTAATGAAACAGTTTTTTAAACTGCACATCTATAGGATGGCAGTCCATTAGACAAATAGATAGGAAACTCAAGAGAAGAAAGCCCAAATTCTGGTTCCTATTCCTTTTTCATCATTAACAACAATCAATCATGAAAAATACGATCATGTTATTTATCGCCTGTTTTATGTTTTTGCAAACAGGCATTGCCCAAAAGAGCTGTAACCTAAAAAAGAATCCTGAGCTTAAGGAGGAAATGCGTAGCTATCATGAGCAAAATGTATTGCCCGTGCTACAAGCAGCTCATCTAAAAATGGATAATAGCTTTAGCTCTTCTGATTATACCCAAGTCCAACAATTGCGAGCGGAAAGTAAAGCCCAGAAGGAAGAAGCAAGAAGCTTGAAGCAGCAAATGAGAGCGGATGTCAAAGCGGGGCAATCGCGTGAGGAAGTACGAGCTACCTATGCTAGCCAATTGGAAGCTCAACAAAGTGCGAAGAAGGAAATGATGCAAAAACTTCGTCCTATCCTAGAGAATAACAAGGAGATGTTGGAAGGGATTGCCAATGAATTGAAGCCGCAAAAGGAAGCATGGAGAACAGACAAGAAGGCCATTTTAAGCAAATATTATACACCAGAAGAATTAGAAGCCTGTAAAGGGAACAAGGGGAAATCGC
>JAHDHB010000430.1:0-682 GCA_020631545.1 Saprospiraceae bacterium
TATTCACTTCAATATCATTGATAAAAACCTGTCCTGAAGTAGGTTGAATGAAATTCATAAACAAGTTTATTGTCGTGGTTTTTCCAGCACCGTTTGCGCCAAGCAGACAATAAATATCACCAGCATTAACTTGTAAGTTAAGATTGTTCAAGGCGGTAAAACCTCCGTAGCGTTTGCTTAGATTTTTGGTAACTAACATAATTTTAGCAATTATCTGGGACTTGCAGAACTCGCTTTTCTTATTAAATTCAGATAAATAAAAGTCTCTTTTACCTGTCTAGGATAAAGCTCAGTTGGTTTGAATTAAAACTAATCTGCAAAACACAAAAGTGGACGTAAATGCAACAATGTTGCAAACATAGCAAACAAAAACCGTAAATGCAACAATGTTGCATTAAGTTTTTTTGTAGTCCTAGAACAAAGGCATCCACACCTAAATGCTGTATGGGAAAAATACAGACCCAATAAAAGGAACTTATTCCCTGATTTACAAGCCGAAAAGATTGAAGATATCCAGACTTATACGCAAGCGGTATACCAATATGGTAGATAATAAATTTTCTTCGGTAGGGCTTAAAAAGAAAAAGGGCTTATCGAATCCCTGTCATTAGTAGATGGATTGAGTCAGCAGGTGAATGCAAAAACACAAAGCTTCCCACATTCACCGCCTGATACTTGCTCA
>JAHDHB010000430.1:692-6267 GCA_020631545.1 Saprospiraceae bacterium
ACAAGTAGCACCTCATTAAACTAAATCATTGTCATAACGGATACCGTTCTTGAAGTCAAATGGAGCTTAAGGCTCCATTTGACCTATTTCCTCCTGCTCCACAATCCATAAATAAATATAGCCCATTTTGGAAAACAATAATTAAATATTACCTTCGCCATTAAGCCCAATTATAATTTTTAACGAAGTTCAATATTCTAATAACCAAGCTATGACTCCCGAAGAATTCAGAAAACAAGCCCACTTATTTGTGGATTGGATGGCCGATTATTTAGAAGGTGGTGTCGAAAAACTCCCCGTTCGCTCCTTAGTGAAGCCTAAGGAAGTTTTCGCTCAATTGCCTGATTCTCCCCCACAAGAAGGAGAGCCAATGGATTTGATTTTCAAAGATTTCAAAGACATTGTATTGCCCGGTATGACGCATTGGCAACATCCAAAATACTTTGCTTATTTTCCTGCAAATTCGAGTTATCCTTCCTTATTAGCAGAGATGTTGACGGCTACGATGGGTGCTCAATGTATGCTTTGGGAAACCTCCCCTGCTGCTACGGAAGTTGAGGAAAAAGTAATGCAATGGCTAATTCAAATGCTGAACTTGCCTAGGGATTGGGACGGCTGCATTCAGACTAGCGCTTCCTCTTCTACCCTTTGTGCAATTATTTCGGCTCGGGAGAAATATTCGGACTATACCATCAATCAAACAGGTGTTAAGACAAACTCCAATCTTCGCGTCTACAGCTCTTTTCATATCCATTCTTCTATCGAAAAGGCGGTGCGGATAGCTGGAATGGGGTCTGATAACTACGTGCAAATAGAGGGCGATTCTGCTTATGCCATGAATCCTACCGCTTTGGAAGAAGCTATCAAAAAAGATTTAGCAGCAGGGAAAAAACCCATTTGTGTAGTAGCAGCAATAGGCACGACAAGCTCTACCGCAGTAGATCCCATTCATGCTATAGCAGATATTTGCCATCGCTATGGTATTTGGTTGCATATCGATGCGGCCTACTCAGGCACCGCCTTAATACTCCCTGAGTATCGTCATCTTATTCAAGGGATTGAACTGGCGGACAGTTTTGTTTTTAACCCTCACAAATGGATGTTTACCAACTTTGATTGCTCTGCTTATTTTGTAAAGGATAAACATGCTTTGCTTCGTGCTTTTACGATTCTACCCGAATATTTGAAAACTAAAACGGGGGATTCGGTCACGAATTACAAGGATTGGGGCGTACAATTAGGCCGTCGTTTTCGTGCGCTAAAGCTTTGGTTCGTTATTCGCAACTTTGGTGTTTCGGGTATTCAAGCTAAGCTTCGACATCATATGAACTTAGCGGAAGAGGTGGAAACAAAAATCAATGAACACCCTGATTTTGAAATGCTTGCTCCTAGGTTATTTAATTTAGTTTGCTTTCGTTTTGCTCCTAGTGACTGGGATGAAAAACGCATTAATCGTGTCAATGAAATGATGTTGCATGAGATGAATGAAAGCGGACAATTGTTTATGACGCATACCATTTTAGACGGAAAATATACGCTTAGACTTGTCATTGGACAAACGAATGTAGAGCGCCGACATGTGGAAGAAGCTTGGACGTTGATTCTGGAAACAGCAGAGAAATTTAAACAGGAGAATTTAGGATGATTTTAGTGAAAAAGCCCCAAACAACCTACTAAAACACTCTTTATCAGCCAACTACTTACATTCAAACTCAAATTTGAGGTAAATTCTGCGCAACTCCCGTGTCTCGTTAATTCCTTGCCCAATTAAAAATGGCACCAACATCGGAAAAATTTCTTGACAAACCAGAAAAAAATCCGTACCTTTGAAATATCAAAACTAAAAAACCATGAAAGGCGCCACAAAACAAGCTGACTTCCAAGGAACACCAATAGAACTACTTGGCAAATACAACAAAGAAACACAGAACGACCTTACCATCGTCAAATACGCACGGTATGGAGTCAATCCTATTATATTTTTCGATCTTCTAGCACTTACAACCAAAAATAAAGAGCAATTTGCTGATTATGTATTCTCTACCAATCTAAAAACACTCACTAAATACAAAAGAGAGAACAAAAACCTCAGTCCAAGAAATGGAGAAACGGCACTCAAACTTGTCGTACTTTACAAAAAGGGTATCGAAGTTTTTGGTGACTTAGAAAATTTCAATCGTTGGCTAGATCTTCCTGCTTTTGGTCTTAATCTACAAATACCTTATGAGATGATGAATACTATAACAGGTATAGATCTTATTGTAGATGAGCTTGTTCGAATTGAATATGGTGATTTAGCTTAAGCTTCAAACTATTTGCAGGAGATGACCTTCCAGATTTGAGGACTACCTTATGGAAAGCTGAATATGGAAGGTCTGAGTAAAGATTCTGCCTTAGCTAAAACCTTCCATTTTCCCCCGCTCACAATTCTACCCACAAAACTGGAAGGTTGTTCTCCGCTCATATTTTGAAGCAAAGCGAGTAAAATTATTAGATACGTAAAAGTCCTTCCTTGTTTTTCATAGAATAAAGCAATTTCCTTGAAAATATTTCGAAAATATCCTTGCATACCTTACATTTGTTGCTTAATATTAATACACTTCTACTGAGAGGATTTTTAGCAACTTAGGAATTAGCTTATGCAAGTATATCGAATTACTTTACAAAAATGGGCAAAGAACCTTTATGCTTCTGGCCGTGCAGCACGCTGGAACTCTGATGGACATTTTGTAATCTATACTGCGGGTTCTAGATCCTTGGCTTCGTTAGAAAACATAGTGCATCGAAGTGGCGTCGGCTTAAAGCAAATCTTTGAGGTCATGCTCATCGACATACCTGATGACATTAGTATTCAAGAGATTAAACTGAATGATTTACCTAAAGATTGGCCCAACAGCTATGCTCCCACGCAAAAGATTGGTAATACTTGGCTAAGAGATCGGAAATCTGCTGTTCTTAAAGTCCCTTCTGCCATCATTCCCATGGAACCCAATTTTTTATTGAATCCGAATCACCCTGATTTTTATCGAATCAAACTAGTAGGAAATGAAAATTTTGAATTCGATACGAGAATAAAGGACGTTTAGAGCTTCCCAAACCATTCTGTCAACACCTTTTCGGCTTGCTTGTGCTGTGGGGTGTAATCTCGCTCTCGATAACCTTCGTGCCCTTGTAGATTGGGGAACCACTTCCATAAAAAACCTCCTTTCCACCATTCTTGAGCTGAGAAGACTTCGAAAAAAGCTTGATAAGCATTCGCTTGTGCTTGTTCATTGATGGCTAATGAGCGGATTTTCTTTTCTAGCTCCCAAGTTTGGTAAGCGCAACCGTCAACACTGAGGTAACCAAATTCGGGGAAAATGATAGGTTTATCAATCTTTGCTTGAAAATCTGAAATTTGTTCAAGTGGCTTTTTCCAAGCAGCTTTTAGCGCTTTCACACTAGGCGTAACATCATCAATTAAAGGAAAATAGGCATTAATTCCTACGAAATCTAGTGCATCCCAGAAGGGAACTTTCTCAAAACCATCCCAATTGGCTGCGTAGATGACTTTTCCTGAGTAAATGGCTCTTACTTCTTGAATTAAGTTACGCCAATAAGCCTCTCGTTTCCTCACACCGATTTCGAATTCTACGCCTACACAAAACATTTCGACCTCCATTTCAGCAGCCATTTTAGCAAAATCAAGGATGAATTCGCTGTAAGTGGCTTCCCATATCGCCCAATCTCTTTCCTTCGAAAAATCAAGTTGCCCCACCCAACCACTAGGGATATAAACCTGAGGCTTAAGCAATACCTTTATACCTGCCTCCTTGGCCAAGCGTATAGTTTCGGCGGCTCCTACCTTTTTTTCGCCCCACCACTGCCAATCTATATTATAATGTACCTTATTGTCATTCAACTTTGTATAACCATAAGGCAGTACCGCTATCCAATTGGCATTGACAGCTTGTATAGCAGGCATAGGATTGGCTGGAAATGGACTGGAAGGAGCGGTAAAATTAAGCCCTGCCATTCGCGTTTGTTTACTATTTTCGCTAGCTATTGTTTTCTTTTGTGGTAGGGGAGCTTGTTCTACTTGGGCAGCGCAGCCAAGTAAACCTAGGAACAGCAACAAGGAGGAAAGCAAGGGAAATAATCTCATAACCAAGAGATTTTATCTACAGAACCAATTATAAAAGGAGTCGGATCGGGGCAATTCTTCAAATAGGCTTTAGCATCTTGTTGGGTGGCTACTCCTGGATAATCTCCCCAATTTCCCTCTAAATCCAAAATGATTTGAAAGTGTAAATGTGGTGGCCATCCTCCATTTTCTTTCGGATTTCCTAGGAGCGCTATGACCTCGCCTTTGTTTACGGGGTTCCCTTCCTTTAAAAAGAATAAAGAGCTCTTAGAAAGATGCCCAAATAATAAAAAAAAGGGTATTCCTTCCACTTCGTGCTTAGTGATAATGGTTCCTCCATAATCTAAGGGATTTTGATTGAATTGAAAGCTATGAATATGACCATCCAAAGGCATGAAAATGGGGCTCCCTTCTTCCAACCACAAATCCATCCCTAAATGAATGCAACGTTGTTGGTTATCATTTTTTTTGAAGTAAGGACTTCGTTCATACAGATTTCGATGTTCTCCATATCCTCCGACTCCGATGTTTATCTCTTCTGCTAAACCTTCTTCAGCAATATATCGAATAATGAAATCTTCTAAAGCCGTTTTATAATCCTTCAGTGATGAAAAACCAGGTAAAAGTGCCGTTTGTAGTGCTTTATTCTTAATACTTAAGTCTAATCTTACCCAATTGGCTAAACCACTATGCTCCCCTAAAACAGGACAAAACGTAGGCATTTTTTTATGTAATAGCTCTAAGAATGAATTTGTTTTCATAAGAATAAAGATAGCAGGAATTTGGAGAATGGAAAATTAGTTTTCGCTTTTTTCGAAGTTCTTGAAAAATTTTTAAGTAGAGCACCTCCATTTGGAGCTATCTGCTTAAATATAAAAATTCTCGATTTAGAAAATGGAAATCCTAGGGACTTTCAAGTCCTTGTTTTTAACAATTTCATTGTTAAAAAGCAAAATTTTAGCAAAAGTGTAAATTTTCAATTTACTTGATGATAAATTTGCACCAAACAAGTAAAAACACTTAAATTTGCATCAACGATTTAACGGAAAAGAAAACGATGTGAGCTTTACAAAAGGGTATTTCAATACATCTTATCAAAAAAACCGTAGATCGTATATAATTGTAAGGTGATGAAACTGGCAAACATGCCCTCCTGTCTCGGGGGTAGGGAGTTCGGGATAAACAAAGTATATATGGGGTTGACCACCACGCGCGCGGCCTGTACTTTAGCTAACCGCCTTTTGAAGGTTCGAATCCTTCCCTTACAGCTAAACTTTTTAGAAAAACAGCCGTAGAAGTACGGTGTGAGATTTTTGATGCAAGAAAATTCAACTTAAGGGGCGATTATTTCATACATCGAAAATCATAAATTTTATATTAATGTAAGGTGATGAAATTGGCAAACATGCCCTCCTGTCTCGGGGGTAGGGAGTTCGGGATAAACAAAGTATA
>JAHDHB010000431.1 GCA_020631545.1 Saprospiraceae bacterium
ATGGACTAGCTAAAGAACGGTTTGACAATTATAAAAAGCAGCCCTTACAGTTTCAGTTTCCTTCACAGTTTACGGGGCAACTTCCAAAATTAGATGCCTCAAAGCCTCGCCTCAAAGCTGCTGTTATTCGTGAAAAAGGGAGTAACTCGGAACGCGAACTAGCCCATGCGATGTATCTAGCAGGTTTTGATGTCAAAGATGTCCACATGACCGACCTCATTTCAGGTCGTGAAACCTTGGAAGACATTCAATTTCTAGGCGCTGTGGGTGGTTTTTCCAACTCCGATGTACTAGGTTCTGCAAAAGGCTGGGCAGGAGCATTTCGTTACAACGAAAAAGCTAGGCAAGCCCTAGAGCGTTTCTTCCAACGCAAGGATGTCCTTTCCGTAGGTATTTGCAACGGCTGTCAGCTTTTCCTAGAACTTGATTTGTTGAACCCTGATCATGCACACCAATCAAGAATGCATCATAATGATAGCCGAAAGCATGAAAGTGCCTTCACTTCAGTTGTCATTGAGGAGAATAATTCGGTTATGCTTTCTTCTCTAGCGGGCACAAAATTAGGTGTTTGGATTTCTCACGGAGAAGGGAAATTCCATTTGCCTATGGCTGAAAAGGAGTATAATATCGTTGCCAAATATACCTACGATGCTTACCCGGCCAATCCTAATGGTAGTGATTACAACACTGCGATGTTGTGCAGCCCTGATGGAAGACACTTGGCGACTATGCCGCATATAGAAAGAAGTACTTTTCAGTGGAATTGGGCGCATTATGAAGAGGGTAGGAGAGATGAGGTTTCGCCTTGGTTGGAGGCGTTTGTGAATGCGAAGGAGTGGCTGGAGCGGTGATTGAAGATACACTTTGTTCTATTTTTGATGTTATTTCTTACTATACCAAAAAATCCTTCTAAAATAGGCCTAGAATACTTTAGAGAAAATGAATTTTTTTTAATAGAAATAGGCAAAGAAGCTAATTTCAAAAAAGAAATAACAAATCATTCAGAGGGCACGTTTGTTCTAGAGTGATGGGAGTTTGATTTTTCCTAAGTAATTCCGATTATCCCTTCAATCCTTGTTTGTTATGGTGAAAATGCGTAAATAGAATCGAAATTTTAACTAAATTACAAGATTGCGATACCAATGGTAAAAGGCTTACAAATTATCAGCAAGAACTTATTGAAGGAATTCAAGGCGCGTGTAGATTTTAGCCTTTCTAAAGCATTGGCCAAGAAAACAGAAGAAGAACTTCCTGTAGATTATTTTCAGTTTTACAATTCTGTTTCTAGCGTTTATTCCTCAAAAATTGAAGGCGAAGATATTGATTTTGATAGCTTTTTTAAGCATAAGTTTCTGAATGTCAAATATAAGCCAAATTATACGAAACGCTCTGATGATTTGTTTAAAGCTTATGAATTTGTATTTGAAAACCGACTGACTAAAAAGAATCTTTTCAAAGCACATAAATTATTAAGTAAAAATTACTTGCCTAAAAGTCAGCGAGGGAAGATTAGGAACAATCCAATGTTCGTAATCAACGAAAATGATAGAATTGAGTATGCCGCATGTGACCAACATAAAGTGAAAGAAGAATTAGCCAAGTTGTTTAAAGACATAAAGTTATTGCTTAAAACTAAGTTGAAAACTAAAGAGGTTTTCTTCTATGCGGCTATGTGCCATTTAGTACTTCTAAAAATTCATCCTTTTCAAGACGGCAATGGTCGAACTTCAAGATTATTGGAAAAATGGTTTTTATTAGAGAAATTGGGGAATGAAGCAATTTCTATTGAACTGGAGAAGCATTACTATTTGAATCGAGAGAATTATTACGCAAATATTAAGCGTTTAGGCTTGGATTATGAGTTATTGGATTATTCCAAAGGGCTTGATTTTGTATTGATGACGGTGGGGAGCTTGAGGTAGGTGGCCTTGTATTTTGGAACTTAGTGATGCCCGAAAAGGTAATCCTCAATTCGATTATTTTGTGCTTTTACAAACTACATTAGTTTAAGTATCAAGCAAGATACGCCTCAATTCCTCAAGATTCCTATCCTTATTAAAGATAGATTCAATAGCAATTTCAAAACCTTGAATTGCTTGGCATTTGATGGTTCCTTGCTTGGTTTTTAAAATCAAATTATATTGTCCAACTTCGTTTAAGCGGTATTGTTCGACCCATTCCTCGCTTGGTTCAATCATCCAGTATTCTTGTACACCATGTGCCTGATAGTCTTTAAATTTTATCTTCCTGTCATTGGAGGCTGTTCTTTTTGATAGAACCTCGACTACAAGATCTGGAGCTGGAAATAACGATTGTCCTTTTTGGAAACTAGCCGCTTTTTCTTTGTTAAAAAAACATAAATCAGGCTCATAATCATTTCTAGTTAAGGTGATCATTATTTTTTCGATTCCTACATAGCCTAAGTCCTTGGAATTAACAAAGGTGTCAACTAACTTGTATAGTCTTCCTAGCGCATCGTTATGTTCTTTTTTAACAGGAGAATGAATGATAATCTCGCCATTGATAAACTCTGTTTTTTCGTATTCGGTAATGTCGTTATAAAAGGCTTCTCGTTTTTTTCTCTCGTTTTCTAGTTGAGTATTAATTTTATTGAGAACAAAGATCGCATCAGGAAGGGACAAGATATTATTGATCAGTTGTTGATGTGAGATTGCTGTCATGTGTCAATTTATTAGTTCAAACTCCTACAAAATATTAACTAGTAGCAAGATATGGATATTTTAGGTTATTCGCAAGAAAATGAAGTTTTTGAAAAGACAATATTGCATCTTGTTTTGATAAGGAATAGAATACGTTCAAAAGGTCTATTCGTAATTCCTTAGCTTCTATGCCCCATTTTACCGTGGTATTGTTTGATTTTTTTGCCACTACCACAAGGGCATGACTCATCTCGTAGATTTCACTTGAAAGAGTTTGCTTATAAAATTGTTTTGACTAGGAGAATAAAAGCGAACGTTTACGCCCTCATGCCGTTGGATTTATCCGACAGGTGATTAGTTTTGTTGTCCCTTCCCTCCTAAAACTAAAAGCCAAACAAAGCATCCTTAGCATCATCAATCAAGTCGGAGTAGGATTTTTTGTCGGGATCCTTTTTGGCTGTTGGTTTATCCTCTTTTTCCTCGTTCTCTTCGTCTAAAAACGATTTTTCGAAAGAAGATTTATTGAGGATGTCCGCCTTTTTTTGTGCCATGTCGCCTATCTCTTTGGCTGCTTTTATGGTACGGTCAAGAGCGTCCGATTCTCCTAGTAATGCTGAGAGATGATCGTCCATAACACCATCCTCTTTGAGTGGGATGTCGGAAGTTTTCTTAGTAGCGTCAGGATTTAACTCGATAACAGTTTCTAGGTTATCTGTAGGATTAAGGTCTTTGGAGGATTTGTTAAATAGTTCGTCAGCATCTTCAAGTAGAATGGCAGATGGATCTTGGAGGTCTTCTTTTACTTCCGTTATTTTGTTTTCAGTTCCTGTAGCCATATCAAAAATTTCATCCGTTTGTTTAGCTGTAGTGACGGTGAGTTCCGTTGTGGTAGGCGTAGAATCTTCTAAGGGAAGCAGGTCAAGCAGGTCTTTATCACTGTCGTATTCTACGAGTTCTGTAGTATCTTTAGTCGTTTCGTTAATTACATTTGCGATTTCTACATCGGTGTCTAATTCGTAATCCTCTTTTTTAGTAAAGGAAGATGTTTTCTCCTCTGCTTTTGCCTTGATATTATCCAATGCAGCATTAGCATCATCTAACTTTTCTGAAACGACATCCTTCAGGTTCTCGGCAGTTTTGTTCGCTTTTTCTTTTACATTTTCCAGTATTTCATGAACTTGCATATCTTCCATTTTTTCAGAAACCACTTCTTTTAAGTCTCCTGCTTTCTCCGAAACGACTTCTGAAACATCTTTAAGTTTGTCTTCTGCGATATCCTTTGTTTTCTTAAATACGTCCTTGAATTTATCAAATATGCTCATGCTGAAAGTAATTTTGTTGTTAATTAAACGAGAGGTCTGTTTGCATCCTTGACAAAGATACATAAAGCTAGACTAAATTGCCAGTGAATAATTATTAGGTCGCACCTTGATACCAAATTTGGGTTAGAATACTTCCTTTTAAACAGAAAGGGCATTTCTCTTAGAATTAGGCTGAATTCTATGAAAAATGCCCCTTAGACTCGTATTTCAGAGCAGAATCCCTAAATGAGGTTATTTTATGTTAGCGAACATAAACAGTAACATTATCAATAGCAAAAGTTTCATCATTCGTATCGCTATCTAGATTAGCGCCCATTTCTATCCAAAAACCGCCGCCGCTCCAAGAAAATTGTGCTTCTCCCTTATATTTTAGATCAGAATAGCTGCCATTTCCATAGAAAGATACATTGTAGGTTGTTCCATTTAGCTCTAGATCTGCCCAATCGTGGTTATGTCTTTTTAGCCATATCTGTGTCGGATTTCCCCCCTCACTTCCTTTTACGCCTAGCCAACCGATTTCCGAATCCCATGAATCAAGGAATAAGTAATTGAATTCAATTTTTACTTCTGAGTAGGACATACCAGAAAGGTCGAAGTACTTTTTGACGGTATAATTGTTGTTGCTAGGACGTATAAAATGACCTACCAAGCCAGCGATATTGGCGTTCTGCCTTGTTAATCCGGCATTTCCTGTACTCAGTGAACCATTCGCTATCCACCCTTCTGCATCGGTTTCAAAATTATCAACATAGACTAAGCGCCAATCTTTGTTGGTTTCCTTGTTTTCATATATAATACCAGCATTATTACCGTTTAATCGAACATCACCAACGACCTCAACTTTGGAATTGGGCGATGTTGTTCCTACGCCAAAATTTCCTGTGGAGGTAAAAACGCCTAGGTTGCTATTGTTGTTTCTAAAATAAATATTTCGATTACTCGCTGCATTTAGAAAGGTCTCACCAGTACTGCTTTGCAATAAAGCATAGCTTCCTGTACTGTTTAAATTGATGTGCGAAAACCCTGCATATCCAGAATGCCCCACAAATCCGACATGGGAACGCCCAATCTCAGCGGAAACATCTTGGTTTGTGTAGATGGAAAGTCGTTCGGCAGGAGACAGGACGCCTATTCCTACAGAACCATTGGTGTAAATATTGTCGTCTATAGAATTCGGGTTAGTGTCTGTCGTATTCTCTAAATACCAGTCTTGATCCTTTAAACTGCTTAAATCAACAGAATTACCATTAGAAATAGTAAGATTTGAACCTGAAACCGATAACGTTTGGTTGTCTGTATCTAAGGTGCTCAAATTAACCGTATTTCCATCTGATATGGTAAGACTAGTACCTGATACGGATAAGGTTTGGTTATCGGTATTGGTGTCTAGACTGCTTAGATCGACTGAGTTGCCGTCTGAGATGGCTAAATTACTTCCTGTTAGGGTTAAGGACTGAACGTCTGAATTTCCTGCTTTAAGCTTAATCCAGCTTGTTCCATTCCAGAAGTAAAAGCCTGGGATAACGGCTGTTAGTCCACTTCCCGCAGTAGCATTGTTGTAGATCAGCTCTCCAGTAGCTGGCGTAATAAGAGGCGTAGCGCTATTGGTAGCTGTGAGCGAAACTCTAGGGATGAGTAAACCGTCATTACTAGAAACAATGTCTAGTGCTGCTTCTGGTGTATCTGTATTTATACCTACTCCCTGTCCAAAAATAAGGTTAGAGCAAACCAAATAGAATAAAAGGTAAATTATTTTTTTCATAGCATTGATTTTGATTAATTATAGAAGTGATCGGGAAGATACTAACAATTTTGTTAGCAATGATTCTTTTAATAGATAAATAGGTGGTTTTTTTTGAAAGTGTTAGGTCTTTGTTTAGATTTGTTTAAGACGTTCTGTGAGGAGGAATGAGTGTGATTTGAAAACAGTTTTAGGTTGGAACTGTTCTATTTGGGGGGATGACTTGAGGCGTGTTTTAAAGTTTTTGTAGAGGAAGAACTCTAGTAAAACTAAAAAAGCCTTGAACAAGATGATATGTTCAAGGCTTTGATAAATGTAGTGCCCGGAGCGGGAATCGAACCCGCACTCCCTAATGGGAACAGGATTTTAAGTCCTGCGTGTCTACCAGTTCCACCATCCGGGCGGAACAATAAAAAAAGGTTTGAGGGTGGATGTGTATGGATAATTAAACCTAACACACACAAACTCAAACCTTTTCAAGTTTAGAGCGAAAGACGGGATTCGAACCCGCGACCCCGACCTTGGCAAGGTCGTGC
>JAHDHB010000432.1 GCA_020631545.1 Saprospiraceae bacterium
GTAAGACCATTTTGGAAACTCAAAGAAACAAACGTCAATATTCCTACATCAACAGCCTGACAATCATAGACTTCAATTGCCCATCCACCAAAGTAATTACAGCCGTAAAGTGCTGACCAGTTGATAGGTGCACCATTGTTTAGACCGAAAGTACCATCTATGGGAGGTATGAGGTTGCATATATCGTAGTTGTCTGTAGAAATAGAACTAAAAGTCAAGGACGTGATATCATCTCCACTGTTACAAACGCCATCATCACCGATACCTCCTAGCAATAGTTTTGGGGAACCGCATTCCGCAGGGCCAACTAAGTAGAAGTTTAAATCTGAAAGGTAAGTATGCTCAGCATTGAACTGTACGGTTATTTGTGTACTAGCATCTACTAGGCTTGTAGGAAGAAAGACAACGGGATCGTAGTAATTGTAATCTTCCGTTGTGGGCGTACCCGAACCATCAAGCACGACAGGGGTATTTGCACAAACGGTGTTAGGATCATCCCCTGCATCTGCAATGATGGCTGTATTCCAAACCCAAGCTCTTGCTTCGCAGATAGCACCGTTATTATCGGTTATTCTAACCAAGTACCCACCATCTTCTAAATTGGTTTGGGTGGCCATATTCCCCGCCACAGGGTCGTAGCTGTTGCTAAGCGGATTAAAAATGTACCATTCGAAGGTAACCGCCGTGCCTGCGGATAGGTAGCCTGTAAGTGTGCCTGTGCCGTGGTAGGTGTAAATGGGATCGTTTGTTCCGTCAGAAGCAGAAGGATCGGTGTAGTTGGTCATCAAACTACCACAATGATCTGTCGAGTTTATAAGTGCAGTACATTGCGCAAAGGAAAAAGCGGGCAATAATAGAGCGAATAAACTCCCCCAAAAAAAGGTATAGTGTTTCATATATTTAGGTGCTTTTATAGTTCAGTTAGCAGCTTTTTGTGACAATCTAAAAATGTGGCCATTGGTTAGGAGAATGCCCAACTAAGGACATAGATATTTTTTCGACTAGGAAAGCTGAGAAGAAAAGGTAGCATAGATGGTTCACTAGATGCTTGTAAAAGCAAAAATTGGGCGATTTCATATTTGGGTATGTATGGGTTATAAATTGGCATGAAAATAAAGCAAAAAAATGCGATACTTTCATCCATTTGATACTTATTTAGAAAATATGCTTGTTCTTTGAGGGTTTTATGGTCTAGCACAAATTATTTTCTAAATAAATCTACCGTAAAAAAGGGAATAAAATGCGTGTATAGGTGACACTATTTTCCCTTGATGACTATGTAAATGTAGGGAATCAAATTTAAATATCCAAAATGGTGGTGGGTGGTGTTTGAAATATTGGTGGGAAGGGGAATTTTAGGAAAGGGAAAACGTTTCTAAGGAAGATGATCCAAATTTTGAATACTTGCTAAGGGGATTATTAGGTCAGATACTAAATATTAGTAACTAACGCTTGAACACTAGCTTAAATTTGGGAAAACTTTGTAGCTTATTTTAATGAGGGAGCCAACCTCATATCCGTCAACTTAAGAATATGATAAACATTAGCAAGGAGCAGAGTCGTCTGGGACAGTGTGGCGATAGCCTTGTGGTGGAAGCTCTGGCCTGAGGACTTATTAGCCTTATTAATTCAAAACAATGGTATGTTTTAAAGCACTTAAAGCTAAGGCTTAAAGGTTATGAATTGGAGTTTTTGAGATAAATGCTGAGGAAAGCCATCAGGCCAGACCATCCCTCAAAGCTAAGCGGCACTGTCCAGATGGCACTATCACCCGCTAACTTATCACCATCTTCTCCCACTCAAAATTCACAACATTCCGTTCTTCTTTATTAAACTCTATTCCTACAAGGTAAATGTTGTGTCCTAAAGATTGGTACTTTTCGTGGTAGCTTTTGGCTTTGATTTGGGCTAGAGCTTTTCCTGTACTTTGGTCAATTACTTTGAACTCAAAAATATAGATTTTATCGTCTAGCTTTAGCGTCAAATCAAAGCGTGATTTGTTGCTGGTATCTTCGGCGATAATTTCAAAGCCTAGGCTTGCGAAATAGGCATAGATTACGCTGGCATAATAGCCCTCGTATTGTGCAATTTTATTGTTGGTGAAGTTGTGATAAGGAATGGAGGCAAAGAGGCTCTTGAGTACTTGTTCCAAGAGATCCAAATCGCCATTTCGTAAAACATCTTAGAGTTTATCTTGGAAATTCAGTTTTTCCGATCTTTGGTTAGTCAATGCATCAATAAACAGGTCATTAAGAGAATGTTGTATTTCTAAGTTTGGTAATCCCAGCCGATAGATAATACGGTTTCTCTTGGTAAACTTTTCTTTGATCGTCAAATAGCCGGTCTGCCAAAGAAGCACCTCCAATTCAATTCTATCTACATCAAAGCTGTCAAGGATAGATTCTGTTGCCTCGTAGTTTTCCACATTAGGGATCGCATACGATTTACTAGTCACTAAATCAATTAAAAACCTAGGGTTGCCTGTACTCCACCAGTAGTTTTTGAATTCTTTCCCTTTGTCTATAAATAGGAGTATGTCGAAGGGATTATAAACTTTGTCACCAAGGTAGTAATAACCATTATACCATTTTTTTACCATCTCCCTGTTCACGCCCTCTAGATGGCCATGAAAGGTGTTGTCTAAATCATTTTCTGTATATCCGCAAATGGTAGCGTATCGTTTGTCTAAAGTTATATCATTTAGATTGTTCAATCCACTAAATAGACTGACCTTTGAAAATTTGCTTACGCCAGTAATAAATACCAATCTTATGTGGCTATCGTTATTCTTGATGACAGCATAGAAGTTTCCGAGCTCATTTCGCATTAATCGTGCTGTAGCCTTATCCGTAATGTTATCTAAGATGGGTTTATCGTATTCATCGATTAGAATGACTACCTTCTGTCCTGTTTTATCGTGGGCGGCTGTTATCAACTCTTCAAAGATGTCATTAGGGGGAAGTGATTCGTTTATTTTTAGCCCTAATCGTTTCCCCGCACGATTGAGCGTTCGCTTAATATTGTGGTGAAGAGTTTCTACACTCTTCGAGCCTCCTGCACCAAAGCTTAGGTGAATGACAGGATTTGTTTTGCTAAAATCCCATTTTTGCTCAATATACAAGCCTTTGAAAAGAGTTTCATTTCCTTCGAAAATTTCTTGTAAAGTACTTAAAAATAAACTCTTACCAAATCGTCGTGGGCGAGACAGGAAGTAGTACCTCCCCCTGTCGATTAGGTCGAGAGCTATCTTCGTTTTGTCTACATAAGCATAGCCTTCTTCTATGATCGTGCTGAGCGTTTGTATACCGATGGGTAATTTTTTCATAGTGGCTACCTCGTACCTAAAAAAAGTTAAGAAAAACGTGTTTGATTTTTATCGAAGTAAAGATAAAAAAAATGGCATTGATATACAAACCTTTAAACTGTCATCGTATAGTGCTTGTCTTCATTTGGAGGTCGTTTGTCCTCTAGTAATTACAATATGCCTGAAATTGGTAAATCCTCATCTAATATACCGTTTTATTTTTATGCGTTGAGTCTACTCCAAAAAGTATGAATTCATGAAAATAAGAATTACGATGTAAGAAGCAAGATGTATGAAATTGTTTCCGTGTATCTTGTTGTTTATTAGTAAGATAGTGAGTGTGGTTTGGTTGCAATACCTTAATGAAATAAAAACAGAACTCAATGTTTAATTAATTATTCTACATAAAATTAAGAATTCAATGTGTAATGATTAGTTCATGTAAATAAATAACTACTACAATAATTATTTGTTTTAACTGTGAATTTAAATAAAAATGTTATTATTTAGTCAATTTAAATTTATTAATACAATTGTAATTAAAAATAATAGTTGTTAAAATTAGTTTCAATTAAATTAAAAATTTAGTTGAATTTATCTTATCTTGGGCAAAATTTTCACAGATATGGATGGTATTCAGGTACATAAGGTCAAGCATAGGGGATATTTGGTGATAGGCAATAAGGAGGTAGGGAAGGTAGAGATTCCTTGTGCTGTTTTGGAGAATGAGAAACGGATTGTCTCTCAAACGGGTGTTTATGCCGCTTTTAAACGACCGCTAAGGAGTGAGAAAGGGAATACTGGTATTCCTTACATTATGGAAGCAAGAAATTTACAGCCTTTTGTAACGGAGGAATTGCTTGCGGTAACGAAACCCATTCATTATTATCATTATAATGGAAAAGTGTCCTTGGGCTATACGGCGGAATTTTTGCCGCAGTTGTGTAAGCTATATATCCGAGCAAATGAAGAAGGGAAATTGTCGAAGACGCAAAAGAAGTTTTTGACTCAAGCGAAGATGATTATTGGCCACCTTCCTAAAAAGGATATCAATCTTTTGGTGGATGAGGAAACGGGCTATGAATATAGTAAGGAGAAGGAATGGTTTAGCACAAATTTGAAGAATTCTATCAATAAAGGGTACTTGCTTTGGCAGCAAGATTTTCCTAGAGATTTTTATCAACACATTTTTCGGTTGCACGATTGGCCGTATGATCCATTTTCACTTAAAAAGCCTGAGATTCTGATTCTTGCACAGTTTCTAAATGATTATCTTTATTTCCAGCTTCCTGAAGAGGTCAAAAAGGAACTAAAAGCTGAAGCCCCAACGATGGCGGGTAAAATTCGACCGAAAAAACCTTCGAAAACAAAAACAAAGGACTTAGAGAATCCTTACTTGAATCGCTTTCTTATACAATTGATTACCGTGATGGAGCTTTCGGATAGTATGGATCAATTTAAAGTGAATTTTGATCGAGTATTTAAGAAGGTCTATCAGTTGACCTTGTTTTAAGAGAGCTGAGCGCTCAAAAAACTATCTATTTTTTGAATGGCCTTCTTGGCCTCAGGAATATGTGGCCAGGCCGTATGCCATACGTGCGTCATGCCTTGCCATACTTCTAGCTGAACCGCTACGCCTTTTGCTTCCATTTTTTTGGCTAATACTCTAGAATCATCTAGCATTATCTCTGTAGAGCCCACCTGAATTAAAGTGGGGCAAAGTCCTTGTATATCGGCAAAAATAGGGGAAACTTTTGGATCGTTTAAGGGCAAATCTTTGGCGTAATATTGTCCTGATTGACCGACATATTTAGTACTAAATAAGGGGTCGACTCCTTCGTTGGTCTTATAAGTAGCTTGAGAAACAGAAAGATCTGTCCAAGGAGAAAGCAAGACCAAAGCTTTAGGCAAGGTACGTCCTTGCTCACGCAATTCTATAGCGGTGCAAAGGGCTAATCCTCCTCCAGCAGAATCTCCTCCTAAAAAAATAGACTTGGCTGGAAGTTCTTGCGTTGTTTGTATCCATTGGAATGCCGCTAAGGCATCTTCTAGGGCAGCGGGATAAGGATGCTCGGGGGCAAGGCGGTATTCAATTTGCAATATTTTCATCCCCGTTACTTCAGCTAATTTTGCGACTAGGGGGCGGTGTGATTTTAGAGAGCCGGAAAAATAGCCTCCACCATGCAGGAAAAGCATTGTTTGTGGCTTGGTAATTTTACTAGGAATTAACCACTCCCCTTTCATCGTTTCTATCTGAACTTGCTGAACGATAACGCCTTTGGGGAGTTTGAATTCGCCAATTGCTTTGTCCATCCACCTTCTTGCCCCTCTAGGAGATGGCGCACGTCCTTTCAATTTTTGGTGCATTCGCTTGGTAGCGCGTCGCATAAAAAACTTGAAGACTGTATTTTGAATACTCATTTATTAGTTAAGAGTTAAGAGTTAAGAGTTAGGAGTTAGGAGTTAGGAGTTAGGAGTTGTGCTCAATATAGAACCTTCAAGGTGAGGGGTTTAGAGTATTTTATAGAAAGAAGTCGGGAATTAATTCCTCTTTATACTTTGGATTTTGGGCGAAATGATCGAATGTTGTAACTCCTGCTGCTCTCAAGACGGGTTCATCGATGAAGAAATTGCCGGTACATTCGGTGCTTTTCTTTTGTAAGATATGGTAAGCGGCATCGCCCATTATGGCGGGTATGCGAGAACGCTGAATGATGTGATCGCCTCCAAGTAGATTTTGAACGGCTGCTGTTGCGATAGTGGTGCGTGGCCAAAGTGCATTTACGGCTATTCCTAGGGGCTTGAATTCTTCGGCCATTCCTAGGACACACATACTCATACCGTATTTTGTCATTGTATAAGCTACGTGATTCGAAAACCAACGAGCGTCCATGTTTAGAGGTGGTGAAAGATTTAGAACA
>JAHDHB010000433.1 GCA_020631545.1 Saprospiraceae bacterium
ATACTGTCAAAACCCTTTTTATGGTTCTTAATCCTCTTCCTCCATTACATCAATATCGAAGCCTAGGATATTTCGTTCGCCCATTTCTAAACCAGCATTTGGGTCGCGGTAGATGGAAGTGACTCTGTGCCAGAGCGTAGTGTTCAAATCCTTTTGGAAAATACCTTCTCCTTCTTTTAGAATATAATCGAAATACATCGTCTTTTTATCTGGCCCCATGATTTGGCTTCTGCCTTCAAGAACCCCTTTTCGTTCTATGACGAGTGCGGAGACAATGAACTGAGAACCATCTTGATGAATACCTTCTGGAGAATTATCGCCTGGTTTATCATCCCTAGCCACGGTAGCCATTTCGTGAGCAACCAATTTTATCCTTTTAGCTTTAGGACGAAACTCAAGGGTAAGACAAATCAATTGCTGCAATAAATGTTGGAAAGCAGGATGTTGTGAAACCGTCTCAGGTGTTTGTTTGAAAACTCTAGCCTGAAGGCGATAATCGACTACATTCTGCGTGAAGCCTTGTTCTACGATACGCTCAATATTCCATTGATTTTCAGGTGCTCTATGCGCTGTGAATTGGCATATAGCCCTTCTTCGATGAGGTTTTAAATCCTTAAATTCCCTAAGTGCTGCTGGGGATAATAGATCAATATAGGGTTGTAAAACAGTTATCTTTTCATGCCCCATATAATATGCATCTTCCAGCTCTTTTAGCGCAGCAAGATGTTGAGGCAAAGCATGTTTAAGTAGTTTTAATTGAGCTTTTCTAAGATCGTAGTAATCCCAAGCCAAATTCTTAATATTATCGGATAAGACTTTGGTAAGCGCTATTTTATCGATGCCTAGCTGAGTTAAGCTAAACACCCGAATAGGGTAGGGGATATCATGACCACATTGCTTTGAAATACTTTTTTCAGTAGCAACGAATTTAGTTTGTAGGATTGGAGTATTCATTGTTCGGGTTTACTAAAACAGGGATTAAATGATTGTTAATGGGGATTCTTATAAAGAGAGATTTACAAAAGAGAAAGACTTTTCAAAGAAGTTGAAAAATGCTGATTATAAATTTGTTATCTCTAGCTTGATACGCTGCTTTCATACGATAAGAAGGAGCATACTGACGGTACATTCGTCATTCGCGTTCCGATAACTATCGTGGAGCATTCGAACTTATAAAAGCTGTGCTTGTTGTTTTAAAACCTGTTTTAAGTTATGGTTTAGAATGTTAAAAATGGCCTTGTTCTTTTTTGCTAAAGAACGCCAAAGCGAAGCGGTAATCGTCATAACGGTAGCATCTGTAAGTGCTCTATAGCCTTCTTGGCGAGGAGTGGTCAAATTCATCGATATTGTTCCTAGTAAGTCGCCTTTATGTAATTGTTTAAGAGGAACATAGACTTCGTCTACTATATGGTGCATTTCAAAAGTTCCTTCTACAATGATATACATTTCATCGCCTGTATCTCCTTGATAAATAATGTGTTCGTCTTTCTTGCAGTTTAAAAAAGTACATTGTGGTAAAAGCTCTTTTATCTGTTCTTCATGGAGGTCGTCAAAGAGAGGAATAGGAGATGTGCCGGCTCCTATAGCTTCCCAAAGCCAATGAATAGGAAGTAGAGGCTCGTAAGTATGCCCAATACCATAAGGGCAATAATTCTTAAACCAATTTGGAGAAGCAGGATCCGAAGGAAGATGTTTCGCAACCTCATAAAAAGGCGATTGGCACATTTTAAGGTATTCAACGTCTTCTACAACGCCTACCATAGGAACATAATACTTAAGGTTCTTGTCTTCAGGTGCATTATCTTTGTAGCGTCTTAGCCCTGCTTTCTCATAGATGCGGATCAAGGGAGGAACACAATCCAAAAAAATGAAGTGCATACCATGTTCTTTACAGCTACGGTAGATTTGTGCAAGAATTTGGAAGGAAAGCGAAGTCTTACGCCATTCTTGAGCAATCATCATCTTAGAAACCAAGCAAACCTTCTGAATATCAGGGAAATCCTTAAGGTTATAACATTCGTACCAATACTCATCAAAATCACTATGGCAGCCCATGTTCATCCTTGCGGTAGCAATGATAGCATCGCCATTTTTCACAAAGAGCGTAAGACCAAACTCGTCCAATTCATCCTTGAGCATACCGCCTTCAAGGCTTATTTGGCCATAGGTCGTCCCTAATTCTTCGATATAAGTTTTGTAGCGAAATCGGCAGACTTCATTTAATTGATCGTCATTCTTGACAAATTGGATTTGCGGAATGTTTGGGTTGTTAGTTTTCATTGGGAGAAAATTTAGTGCCTTTATACTAAAATAAAAGTTTTTTCTGGATTTTCGTCATGAAATACCGCTTTTTATTTGACAAGATATTTTAATTTTTAATTGGTTGATATAAAGATTTTGTACCTGAATTTTTGAGTTTTTGATATTGAGTTTTTTTTGAACATGAAAATTTAATAGGTCTATGAATTTTATTTGATGTGCATACTTTTTTAAAAAGTAACTTTGAAATATCTTGTCACAAGTGAAAGGCACTTTCGCTTGCTATCGCAGCAAAATAGTGTGAGCCTGTCCGCGATAGTAATCGGGAGTGGAAGTGAGTGTGTCCCCTTGTTACCTAAATTTTGGGCTTTCGAATTATTGAGAATTTGTCCACGATGTACACACAACGCCGAAAGTTTGTTTTTTGTACAAAAAGTTTAATCAAGAACGAAGTTAATTGCTTTTAAAATAATTAGTTAGGTTGGCAAAGGCTTGTGCGATTTACGCTGTGAGAGCCTATGTGAAAAAGGTCGCAAGACCTTCTTATGTATCCTATGTGCCCTTTTACACCAATGTCGTCAAAAACTATGTGTCTATCTGGTTGAAAATCAAAGTAATGAGGTGGCGCTACTAGGGCTTCGCCATCCTGTTTTACATAGCTCTAAAACTTTGCTAACAAACAAACAAATGAAAGTCGCTAAATTGTTCTTTTAGCAGAAACCTTTAGCGTTGCCTAAACTATTTCAAGTATATGCAGAATCTGCCAACAGCAAATAGCCAACAGCTTTGCGGCTTGCTTTAATTGTTGTGAAAAGGCTCACCATATTTATCAATCAAGCGCCTAATTCCTAAGTAGAAGTAAACCCTTGCGGTAGCTAAGAAAGTGCCCTGTCACTTAAACAACGTTTTTCGGCCATAAATAGAACAAATAGGACAAACCTTGGGATCATGACCACGCGCAGGACAATATTCACGACCAAAAAAGATAATGCGTAGATGCAATTTGTTCCAATTTTCCTTAGGAAATAAGCGTTTTAAATCCTTTTCGGTTTGATCTACGTTTTTCCCTGTTGTCAAGCCCCAGCGATAAGCTAGGCGGTGGATGTGCGTATCGACAGGGAAGGCAGGGACGCCAAAGGCTTGCGCCATGACGACCGAAGCTGTTTTGTGCCCAACGCCCGGCAAAGCTTCTAGGTCTTTGAAATTAGCAGGGACTTTACCCTCATGCTCTTGAAGTAGAATCTTAGACAACTCGCTAATGGCTTTTGATTTCCTAGGAGAAAGCCCACAAGGACGGATAATTTGCCGTATTTCATCCACAGGAACCTGCGCCATATCATAGGGATTATCAGCACGAGCAAATAAGAGAGGAGTGATTTTATTGACCCGAGCATCCGTACATTGTGCAGACAATAAAACAGCGATAAGCAGCGTGTAGGAATCCGTATGATCCAGCGGAATAGGCGTTTCAGGGTAAAATCCTTCCAATATCCGTTCGATATCTTGTACCTTTTCTTGCTTCGAAATGCGTTTTCCTATTCCTTGTTGTTCATTCATAAGCTAAATTTATGTTGGAAAAGACTATTGACTCTAAGTAGCCTTTTACTGCTGACAGCAAAGGTCATAAAGATTTTCGTATTCTCCAAGTTAAATACTTGAAAATAAGGCTAATTAAAATGCATTAGGAAGGTATCTGGTGTTTGCTAGAGAAGGCGGTAACTTGAAAATAGATTTATTGAGGAGAAGTCTTCCTTATATAGCGAATGATTGCATAAAGAACTAAAAGCGTAGAAAAAAGGTATAGGCTTAAATTAGTATAAATAAAAGGGCGTTGAAGATTTAGTTCTACTAACACATTTAGGAAAAGAAAAAAGATTAGGGTGCTTGAAGTATAGATCAGCAAACTTGCAGAGAATATGTTCCAAAAACTAAGTTGTTCTTTGGTATAAATCTCTATTTTTTCCTTGATTATCCCTAAGGTATTGGTGTAGAAATAACTGGCAATAAGCGTTATTTTTATAGAAGCGACAAGTACAATAGAATAAATATTGGCTTCTTTTAAGGTAGAAAACACAAAAGATTCTAATAGGCAGAAAATGAAGCCGATAGCTACAAGAATTTTTAAATAAAAAAGTTTTTTCTTGGAGGTATTTATTATGGTATGGTAAAAATAGCCAATCAGGAGTAAATCTATGATAGTCAGTAAATGGAGTAAGAAATAGTTGTTAATTTTGAATTTTGCTAGAATTGCAGAACTCGAATTTGCTAGAAAAAGAAGGCATAAATGGACTAAAATAATTTTGGTCGGTAATTTTAAGCGCTTAAAGAAAAATAGGCACAAAAGAATACTGACCAAATTAGTAGTTTCTGAAATTAAGACAAGCCATTGCATTCCTTTCATAAGCTATATATTTAGATGTACGCTCTTGGGCATAAACTTCTACGTTTTTTGTACAGAAAATGAAATGTGGTCTTATCGTTTTGGCGATTTTAACCATATAAGACTCATAAGAAGACATAAGTATAACGTGACGTACTAGACGAAAAGACTTATGAGGAGGTCTGCGACCTTTTTAAGACACATAAGCAAAACGCTTTTTCTTGGTTCTGGCTTCGCCAGCTTAGGATGTACGATGTAAGAAAATCTAAGTACGTAAATTATTTTTTGCTAGCCAATAATAGTTCATACATCATAAATTCCTCATTCTTTTACTTCCGTTCCTTCGAAACTTATTCTGGGGTCGTTAACATTGACCAATTCATCTAATTCATAGATATTCCGATAGCCGTAGCCATATAAATTGATATAAGTAGGAATATTTAAAGCCAGCATTATCGGCTTTCTATTGGATAATATTTGAGTTTCGATCTTTCCAATTCGAGGCGTCGCGACTTTGGACATAAATTCAACTTGATCACCCTGAAAATTGTTATTGCAATAAATTAAAATCTTCGTATTCTTGTCAGGCGGAATTAAATCCCAAAGCGCCGATTGAGTGAAGTCAGGAAAACTCAAATTAATAGCTCCTTTTAGATGCTTCCGCTTATACCTAAATTCAGAACGAGTGTCAAGTACTAGGACATTTTCTTGCTTACTCATCTTTAAAAATTCATCCAAACTTATTAGACGCTTAGCTCTATGCTTTTCTACCTCACCAACTAAGGTTTTAAAATCATTATAATCTGCTAAGGACTTTGGGTAATCTTTTTTTTGCATATTTTCTGAACTCATTATGTTAAAACTTAGTAAACTAGCGAATAGGCCAAGTAAAAGTAACGACTGTATTCCTACAATGGATTTCATAATTGATGAGTGTTTCGATAAAAACTAAAGGATAGCCTCAAAATAGAGAAATAAGTGCAGAAAACCAATACCTAGATGGTCTACGACCGAAAAAGACCTTTTTCAGAAAACGCAGCCGAGTGTTATCTGGTGAATGCGTGAGGGGTATTGAGTTGAGCCTTCATTTGATGACTATACTTAATATCCCTCACGCATAATTCTATGAAAATGATGGGAATTTACACATGTTTTTACTGTAAATAAGATAGTACAGTTGTGAAATTTGCTAGGTTTTATTAATTTTACTTCTGTATGGAATATACTATGTCATAGTGTATTGCGTAATTTACACTGTGAGAGCCTATGTGAAAAGGTCGCAAGACCTCCTTATGTCCCCTGTGTAGCCTTTTGCGCCAATGTCGTCAAAAACTATGTGAATATGTAGTTGAAAATCAACGTTATGAGATGTCGTCATAATGGTGGTTTTAGAGCTTTCCGCAAAGTTCAGCGACTGCGGCGCAGCAACTTCACTTCTGACCGCTCGACTTCCTAGGAATTAGAAACTTTAGCGGCGTTTTGAGTAGTAGCTTGATAATCAGGTTTTTAGTTGTTTTTTGTTTAAAAGTGGGGACAATTAAACAAGAAAAAGAAGTTTTGAATCTTGCTAACTTGACTAGCTTT